>CAZBNU010000160.1:8485-9723 GCA_964493075.1 uncultured Nitrospirales bacterium
CGCTTCCACTGCTTCTGCCGGTGCTTCCGCAACAGGTTCTTCCGCTACGGGCGTTTCACTTGCGGCGGCAGCCTCGTCAACAACGGCTTCTTCTGCGGGGATCACCTCCACGGCGGGTTGCTCCTCCGCGACGCCTTCCGGTGACGGCGGCGAAACAGTGATAGGCGCTGCAATGCCTTCCGGTGCGGCAGTTTCACCCTCGTCCGAAACCGAGACCGATGTTACATCCGCACTTTCAGCGTTCGGATCAAACAAGGCTTCCATCGTTGCCTGGGGCGCTTCTTCGATCAGGTCTGGGGCCGCAGAACGTCCCACTCTGCCGGAAAGAATCGACATGATAAGTGCCAGACTCATGAAGATGGCTGCGGAGGCATACGTAATCTTCTGGGGAAGGCTCTTCGAGGACCGCGGTCCGAAAATGGTGTCCATACCGCCGCCCATGCCAAAAGCGCCAGCCAAACCCTGGCCCTTTCCTTTTTGCAGTAGCACGATGATGATAAGCCCGAAACAAGCGGGGATGTAGAGAAATAACATCATCCACCACAACGTAGTAAGACTGAAAATCAGTTGCAACATCCTGTTTATGTTCCTTGTAATCCGCTGTCGCGACGTTTCCTATTTTGACGCGACCACACTTAATCAGTATATCAAAAAAAGGCTATTAGAATCAGTTTCAGGCACAGGCATTCACGATAGCAGCGAAGCTGTCCGCCTTCAACGCCGCGCCACCCACGAGGAACCCGTCAATGTTTTCACGGGCGATAAGGTCAGCTGCATTGTCCGGCTTCACGCTGCCGCCGTACTGGATGCGCATTGCCGCTGCTGCGTCCGCGCCGAAGGCTTTCTCCACCAGACCGCGCACGAATACATGCACTTCTTCCGCCTGGTCGGGGGTAGCCGTTTCGCCCGTGCCAATGGCCCAAACGGGTTCATAAGCAAGGACAACATTTTCGAGGTCAGCCGCCGAAAGCCCTTCAAGGCCTTTGACTACCTGACGTTCAAGTACAGCCTGCATTTCACCGCTCTTGCGTTCTTCCAGCAGCTCGCCGATGCAGAACATCACTTTGATGCCCGAAGCCAGAGCGAAGCGCAGTTTTTCGTTCAACAGCGCATCGTCCTCGCCGAGGATATGACGGCGTTCGCTGTGGCCGATAATCGTCCACGCGCAGCCAGCGTCCAACAACATTTTCGGGGAGATTTCGCCAGTGTATGCGCCGCTTTCCTTGACATAAGCATTC
>CAZBNU010000161.1:0-9647 GCA_964493075.1 uncultured Nitrospirales bacterium
CGCAACGGTTTGCAGGAGTTGCCTGTCCTGTTCACAAAACTTGTGCGGGATTGTTGTTTGCCCCATGAATTGCAGGGGATGCCTGCATCTATTTCGCAATAAGGACGTACTTGTGTCTGATATCAATATAAGTGTAATTGTCTTGCAATATTTGTGCCTGCTTTTTTCGTTGAGTGTGCACGAAGCATCCCACGCCGCCATGGCGAACTATTGGGGGGATCCGACGGCGCGTCTGCTCGGGCGTATGACCCTGAATCCGGTAAAACATGCCGATATTATGGGCACGGTTATCCTGCCGATTATTGCCATGATCAGCGGCATTCCCCTGTTTGGCTGGGCAAAGCCGGTTCCCTTTAATCCCCGCAACCTTACTGATCGCAAGCGTGGGCCGGTCTGGATCGCGCTGGCAGGACCCGGTTCCAACCTACTGCTTATTCTTTTTGCTACCATCGTATTGCGTGCGCTGGCCGCCATGTTGAATATACTTCCGGATTCCCCTGCTCTGGAGATGTTCATCCAGGCGTTCTTCTTTCTGGCATTGATCAACAGTATCCTGATGATTTTTAACCTGATTCCTCTGCCGCCTTTGGATGGACATCATGTGCTGGAATATTTCCTGTCGCCGGAAGCGCAACGGAAGTTTGAAAGTCTGGGACCCTACAGCCTTATCATCCTGTTTGTGCTGGTTTTTCAGTTCAACATTCTGAGAGTACCCATGGCAATCATGATGGTTGCAATCAACTATCTTGCCTTCTATGGTACCCCCTTATTCGGATGAAGCGGGTTACTACCGCATTTCCTGGCCGCCGGTAACATTGATGGCCTGGCCGGTCATATAGCCTGAGGCATCACTCGCCAGGAACACCACCACATTGCTCACATCGCGGTATTCGCAGGGGCGTTTCATGGGCACTTGGTCAATGTATTTCTGGCGCACTTCCTCTTCCGTGATTCCCTGGTTCTTTGCGTACTGTTTGAACAGGCTGTTCACCCACAGAGGGGAATTCAACAGATTGCCGGGACAGAGCGCGTTGACGCGGATGCCCTCTTCCGCAAATTCCAGTGCCAGGCTTTGGGTGACGCCGACCCCGCCGAATTTCGCTGCAGCGTAGGCGGCATTCTTGAAACTGCCCTTCTTGCCGGATTTCGAGTTTATCTGGATGATGCTGCCCTGTTTGTTCAGCAGCATGACCCGAGCCGCTTCACGGGCACACAGGAAATACCCTGTCAAATCTACGTCAATTACCTTGCGCCAGGCCGCAACATCCAGTTCGATGGAAGCGCCGGAAATCAGGATGCCCGCATTGCAGACCATCACGTCCAGCCGACCCATGCGCGCCACGGCAATGTCCACCGCCACGCGCACCCGTTCGGCATCGGTCACATCCACCACATCAGCGGTAATGGCGCGTCCAGTGCGTTCGGCGATATCAGCGGCTGCTTTGTCCGCAGTCTCCTGGTTCACGTCCCAGATAACCACATCACAGCCTTCTTCCGCCAGATGTTCCACAATGGCCGCGCCCAACCCCTGTCCGCCGCCTGTAACAATCGCCTTTTTACCGTCCAGCATACCCATGATGAAAATTCCTATGTTATTTGCTTCCCAGCCTTGAACTCGGGCGCAATATTGCAAGTCTGCGAAATACAATTTCGCTTACAAGTGCGTTCCAAAATACAATTTTGGAACGAGCCGATTTCGCGTACAAGTGCGTTCCAAAATACAATTTTGGAACGAGCCGATTCCTGTTTCATGGTTTGTTCAAATTATCAATTACAATTGTCAATTAATCAGGTATTTTTCCAACAACGTCTGCTCCGCTTCGTTTGTCCAACTACCGTCGGGGCTTAATTTGGCCGCCACGTCGGCATCGACTTCCGCCAGTTTGTCCAGCGGCGTTAGCGGGAAATCGGTGATTTGGGTGTAGATGACCGTCTTTCCGGGGAAGGATGCTTCTTTTACGGCTTTCAATCCGGCATGAGCGGCGTTCAGCCCGCCGATGGCGGCAACGCTTCGGTTGCTTTCCAGTTGTTTACCTTCCACCATAGCGAGCACAGCGCGCAAATCGCTAATGCGGCTTCCGCTGCACCCGATCATCTTCACGCCGTTGCATATCTGGTCAACGGACACCGGCGCCTTGGTACCTGTTGCCAATCCGGCGAAAATGTTCACAAAGCCATTCTGGCTTGCCAGGCTGACCGCCTGCCGCACCAGTGCGGGCACCGGCGCAAGAACGACCACATCGGAATAACCTTTGGAACCGCCCAGTGCCTTTATCCGCGCGTTCATGGCATCCGGTGACTCGAAATCTGTGGAAGCCAGTGTAATCAGTTCCACATTGCGCGATGTTGCCAGTGCGCCAAAGCGTTGTTCAATGTGGTTCATGCGTCCCCGATCCAGATCGGTAACCACGACGCGCCCCAGACCGTTCTGCTTTTCGATGGCGCGCTGCACGTGCATCTGTCCCATAGGGCCGCCTGCGCCGATGAACAGTCCAACACCGTCGGGCAGCAGGTCGTTGCGTTTGTTCGCAGCCGCAATTGCTTCCAGCGTATCGCCGCCACCCAGGTAACGCTTGTTCTGGTAGTGAACAGCGCCCACGTCAATCATGGCGTCGCCTGATTCGGCAGCTGGGCCCACCAGGAACATGACGCCATTTCGATTCAGCCGCTCGCCCAGCGTTTCCACCAGCGCAGGGGTAGCATTGGTCAATACGATGTCGTCGAAGGTTTCATCGCCGAGACCGTCAAGGCTTAATGGTAGAATTCGTGCATTCGGCAGTTGCGTGGGCCAAGTTCCCGCATCATCGGCAACCACCAGTTGCTTCGCGCCGGTGGCTTCCAGACGGTCTTCCAGCACATAAGACATTTCCACACACGCCCACGGCTCACTTAATGCCGCCTCGCTGTAGCCCGTGGTGTCGCGCACCGGCAGCAGGTAACAGCCTTCATCGCCGTCCAGGCCGCGTTCATCCATATACGCATATTCCGCGAGACCGCCCGGGATCATGTACCCGAAAGCATCATTAACGCCCTTGTAATAAATATCCGCTTGTACGATGTAGCGTTCGCCCGGCTTGAACTTGTCCCGCCAGTCCGCGCCCACAGCAACTATGGTGGCAGCGCATTCATGACCAAGCACCGTCGGGTCATTCGCAAGATCGCGGCCACGCAGCCGGGGATGGTTGCCGCCCTGGGCGATAATTTTCATATCCGAAAGACACAGGCCAAGCACATCCACTCGGAGCAGGACTTCATTGTTGGCCGGGGCGCGTAGTGGTACGGACACGGGCTTGCCGTCCCGTCCTACATTTTCCAGTCCCGCGCCGAAGACCTGCCATGCCAGATAACTGTCCGGCAGGGGCGCATTCGCCTGTTTGTAAGTATCAAGGGTACCCATCGAAAAATCCTTTCTGTTGAAATTACCTGTATCTACGAGGTTATCCGATTGCTCTCTGACGATACGCCTCGTCGGGGCGCGTGGCAATCCGGTCTATGTCCCGTTCGCTCATGAACTTCGGGCCGCCGACGCTGTACGTGCCGATAAGCACATGGGCCATTTTTTCCGCCATATCCGTAATATTCGTGGCCGCTTTTGCAGAGGTGCCCAGCGCGAAAAAGCCGTGATTTTCCATGGCGACTGCCTTGGGCAACTCGTTTTCCTTCTCTATGAATTCGCGCACACGGGTCCGTACCTCCCGTGCCAGCACCAGTCCCGGGTCCACATAGGGTACAAAAACCGAAGCACGCCCCATTACAACAATGTGGTCCGGGCAAAGCCTGCATAGCATCGCTTCTCTGGCGTTGACGGAGCAGAGCAGACTGTTGCAGGCCACCGGATGCGTGTGTGCAATGAAATTATATTCGGCGTATTCGTACAACAGGGCATGGAGCACCGTTTCCACCGAGGGCAACCGCGTCTCGCCAGCATCGAGCAGAGATGCACGCAGGTTTTCACGCACATCATCGTCCGTAGCATCGGGATCATCCAGAATGCCGGTCACTTTGGAAATGCTCACCGCCAGAAAATCTGAAGGTTTCATGGTGCCCAGACAAGTGCCTGACGCTTTGATATACATACTGTCTGCGTCAATGCGGGCAGAGGTATTGCCCTCGCCCAGAATGGCGTAGCCGCGGCTTTCCTCACCCACATAATGGGACATATCGGTCAGCGCCTGAAGAATTTTATCGTTGTCCATAATGGTATCCCTGTATAACGAAAAAAGATTTCTTCCCCATATAGTATGTCATCAATATTAACAACAGGTAAGGGGGCCAGATGTTGCGGAAAAAATATACGCATAGATTACATGCCTTAGCGACGCCACAAACTGCATTATAGCACATTAGTCTTGTTTTCCGAAAACATACCGCGGCGTGCAGTACCATAAAAGTAACCTACGCTATGGTAGGTTACTGTGCCGTGTAATTTCCTTTTCGCACAGAAAAACAGTTGGAAGTGAGACGCATATATTATTGAAAACAAATGGGAAACAGGAAATTATAACGGCGAGTCCTCTTTTGGCATGAAATTCGCTAACATACAAATGAGGTATGACTTAGCGCTTACGGCACAACGATAAGGAGAATTAGACACGAACAAAACATTGACTCAGGGTAATAGGTTTGTTGTAGAATTGTAGTAGTGGACGGGGTTGCACATTCATGCTAAAGTGGCGTGGTTTGTGCAATTCAAACGAAGTGGAAGAAGAAACAACAAGGAGAAGAATTATGATTTTATTGGATTTGCTAAAAGAATTGTTCGCTGTGGCCTTTGGCTTTTTTGCATCATGGCTGACAGAATTGGTCACCGGCGCCGAATAACCCTCATTTTTTGTAACTTGGTAAATCAACCTAACATCGCTGTTATCGTACAGCAATAAAGGAAAAACTCATGGATATGTCTGCATTACTTGGAGCGCTCGTTGATACATTTTTGAACTTCTGGCTGAATCTGGTGCTGGACGGGATTTTTAATCTGCTGTCCGATCTGCTTTTCGGCGGTTCCACAGCTGGTCTTATCTAATCTCACTGCTTAAGCGTACTTCGCCAGCGCATGAACCCGTTACGACGGGGATGCGCTGGCGTTTTCTATTAGAATGATGGCATCCTCCGTAAATGGCGGCAGCGAAAGCGCCACGGAATCCCCATCTCGTTCCATATTGATTGCGTTTACTTCGCCGGTGCGCGGATTGAAGTAGCGAGCATTGACCGGTTCAAAATCACAACTAACGCGCAATGTAGAGGCGGCGTATTCATTGTTCCAGGTATGGGAACCGCATTCCAGATAAACTGCAATGAGTGTGGGAGAGACGAGACTGTAAGCATGAGGGGTCACCGCGCCGGAAATAGCCCCCTCCTCCTTGTTGGGAGCGAGGAGCGGCCAATGCGGGGCGAGCATCTCCCAGAATGTGCGCAGTGCTTTGGCATACTCCGGCCAAAATTCCATGTCCCGGTAATCGGCTTCCTGCACTTCAGATTTCCAGTACGCGCCCACCGATTGCAAACCAGCAAAGAGACTGCGATAACACAACGTGCGATACCGGGTCTGGTGTTCTGGGCCGGTCTGGTCGGCACGGGCGAACATGTAGTCTTCGTACTGGTTGGTGCCGTCGCTGGAGCGTACGCTGACGGTGGGCATATTAAAGGTGGCCACTACGTTGCGGCCATTTTCGTAACTGCGTAGTTCGTTGAGGATGACGATATCGAAGTGGTCGCGATAGGCGCCGAACTGTTCCGGGCTGTAGTGGTGTTCCGAATCCACGCCCACCATGAACGACCACTTGTTTTCCTGTTCCCAGTCATGAATCCAGTCCGCCACGGTGACCGCCCATTCCAACGTGCCCATCTCGTTGCCCAGTTCGTTAATCACGTCAATGATCACATTGCCCCGACCCTTCATGGCATCCAAAATAGCGTATACCCAACGCTGTTGATGCTGCCGGGCAACACTATCTGCTGGCGCGTTAATGTACTGGCTTCCCCGTGAGAATGCTTGTGTCCAGGCGTTCACGTTGTTCTTCGGGTTCAGGAAGTTGATATCCCATCGTTTTTCGCCGCCTTTGAAAAAAACAATTTGCCACAATTGCAGGTGCAGGATAATGCCCTTCTTTTCCAGCGTTTTCGCCACAGCGCCAATATGCTCGAAGTACTCTTCATTCAAGGCATCTACATCCCATTTGTCGCTGTGCTTCAGAAACGGCGCGATGCCGGGCGCACCATAGGCATCCAATGGCACCGACATGGGATAGGCCCGCACCAGATTCATGCCGTTCGCCCTCTGCCAGTCTATCCATCGTTCCACATCCGCCGCTCCGTTCAACAGCCGCATTTCGTCCCCCGGACCGAAAGCAAACAGCGGTTCCTCCTTGTAGGTGAGATACGTCTTGCCAACAGCAGAGGTCTCAATAGCAAGGCCATCCTTGTCCGCGCAGCAGGTGGGGCAAAACAGGGAAAGGACAGTGGCAAGAAACCCAGAGAACATGGTGGTGATCGATGTTTTCATGATATGTCCTTTTTCTCATTTCCACGCTATGCGTGGGAACGCAAACAACTAATCTGCCATTTGATTAATATGGTCAGGTTCATCAATATACCGAAGCCAGGTGAAATAGAGTCCGCAAAGGGCAATCACGCCTATTACGACACAAGCCAATCCAGCCGTCCAGTTTTTGATAATCAGGAGCATGGGCGCCAGAAAAAGCATTACCTGGAAAACCAGCGCGAAAGGAATGGCAAGCACATCGCGGCGATGCTCGATTTCCATGGCTTCCCGTATTTCGGGACGGAGGCGTTCTTTCAAGGGTGCCCAGAATCCGAAGGGACGAGTCTTACGATAGAAGTTTTCGAGCACGGCATCCGGTGTGGGCGGCGTAATAAGCGCTCCTATGACGGCGGCCACAAAACCGATGCCACCGATCACCAATAACTGCCAGTTCGCCGTCAGTTCCGGCCATAGGGCGCGCTGAACGATTGCGGCAAGCATGCCGAATGTCATACCGATGGCAAAACCGCCACCGTTAAAGCGCCACCAGTACAGCCGCAGGATGGTGGGCATCATCATGCCGCCGCCCAGTCCCATGATGATCCAGTCCCAGACATCATTGATGCTCTTGATGGAATAGGCGAACAGAAATCCAATAGATACGATTCCGGCGATGAATATCCATGTGGCCAGCAGCATCTCACGCATTTTCGCATTGGGCCGCAGGTATTTCTGATAAATATCGCGGACAAACATGCCGGAGGTAGCATTTACCGTGGAGTCGAAAGTGGACATGGACGCCGCAAGCAGGGCAATAAGGAGCAACCCCCGCAATCCGGCAGGGATATCATAAAGAAGCACGGCAGGCATGATGCGCTCGGGATTGATAGTGCCGTTATAACTCACAAGCAGAATCTTCCTTTTCCATTCCTCCCCCAATATATCGGACAGGGACGTTATCAGCGCTTTTGGGAAGGCGGCGGAATTATAGATGATCTCGGAAGTGGTGGCGCGCCAGCCTTCTTCGGTGACGCCGGGCACGTATGTCTTGATGGCCGCAGCGGCGGCTTCAATGCTGCTTTGATCCGGAAACAGGGTGCCCACCAGGAAAAGGCCCAGAACGGCAAACCCTATCATCATCGGCCAGCGCACGGCCATGAGGCAGGTCCACAGAAAACTCAGTTTTGAACATTCTGCGTCATTTTTGGCGCCGAAGTACTTGGGGTCGTCGCCGGAGCCGGTGCCAAATATGATGTTGCGCAGGAGATAGAGGGAGGCGAACAGGATCAGCGCCTGATAAGCCTCATAACCGGCAGGCATCGGGGTGTTCCAGCGGGGCATGGCCTCCATCCATTGTGGATTGGCAGTGATCTGTTCGGCAAGAACGCCCAGGTTGGACACACTGTCCATACGCATGATTGCCAGTGCGCTGATCGTCACTACCGCAATCAGGATGATGGCCGATTGGATAAAGTCGGTAAAAACAACGCCATAGAAACCGGAGAACATGGTGTAGATGGAAGCCACAACAACAAGCATCAGGGCGCATTGGGGCGGGGTGAACGGCAGGAACATGGAAAGGAAAAGTCCGACGCCGACAATGAGATAGGCCAACATGCCGATAGTCATAATGATCGCGGAAATAGCCTTGGCCAACTGGGCGAAGCGTCCGCCGGGACCGTCCCCAAAACGAAAGATCATCCATTCGGCGCCCGTAAGACAGCCGGAACGACGATGCCACTTGCCAGTCCAAAGCATCATCAGCACCAGGCAGAGCACCGCGCCGCCCCGAAATTCGATGAACAACCCTCTCGGCCCAAGCATATACAGGAAAGAGACAATGACCATGGTTCCAGTCACGTCAAGGAAAGAAGCCATTCCGGAAATACCCAGCGCCCACCAGGGCAGATTGTGTCCACCGACAATGTAATCCTCAAGACTGTTCGACGCTTTCTTCTTCAGCCAAAAACCGAGGCCTATTAACATTGCCGTATAAAGTGTGATAATAACATAATCAAAGGTGTTCAAGTAATCCATAGCCATAATAGGAGCCTTTCGTTAATTGTATTTCGGGAATCATACGCCACTGCAACGCCGATTGCCAACAATTGATCGGCGGCACTGTCAATATCCGATGTTCGTTGCCTGGGTATCATGCGCAGATTACGCAATTGTACCCAGTTTAAAGATTTCAAAAAATCAGCATAAGAAACAGGAAACTGGATATAAAGGTCAACTATCACAGCGTCATAAAAAGAGAGGGCACACGCCAATACGATATCCGGTCATGGAGGAGCAATTCCGTACATTATCCCGGTTGCTAAATCGGGTTTCCCGGCTTTTGCGACATTTCCGGCTGGCGGGTGGTTGCCTTGGAGTCTCTTGCTTGCGGCATTATGTACGCGCTACAATCGCGTTGTAACAGCTTACTCCAAATAGATGGGAAAACTATCATGAGAAAAATGACGCTGACGGTTTTTGTGTTGATGTTCGCCGTGTTGTTGCCGTTGACAACGGTCAGCGAAACGCTTGAAGCGGGGTTTTCCGATCCGCCTTTGGAAGCGCGTACCCGCTGTTTCTGGTGGTGGTTGAACGGCAACGTTACCAAGGAAGCCATTACCCGCGACTTGGAGGAAATGCAGGCGAAGGGCTTTGGCGGGGCGTTGATTTTTGATGCCAGCAGTTCAGCACATCGAACTGTAGCGAAAGTGCCTGCAGGCCCTATGTATGGCAGCCCGGCGTGGCGTGAATTGTTCAAGCATACGGTTGAGGAAGCGGATCGTCTGGGGCTGGAGTTGGGTCTTAATATCCAGAGCGGCTGGAACCTGGGTGGTCCGTGTGTGACGGCGGAGGAAGCGGCGAAGCAGTTGACCTGGTCTGAAATACAACTTGAAGGGCAGCAAGATGTTTCCCGGGCATTGCCGATGCCAGACTCTCGTGAAGGGTATTACCGTGATGTATGCGTGTTGGCCTATAAAAATGCCCCAAATAAAAAAGATGGCAACAGGCCCGAACCTAGTGCCAGTTCCGAGCAAACCAACAACCCGGCAGCCAATGCCGTAGATGCCGACCCCAACACGTACTGGGTATCCGGGGGCGATAAACCGGGGAACGGGCCCACCCATAAATCTCCGCAATGGCTGCAACTCACGTTTCAACATCCGGT
>CAZBNU010000162.1:0-1383 GCA_964493075.1 uncultured Nitrospirales bacterium
ATAACCTGTTTCGCTTTAACAACCTGAGGAGTCCCAATCATGAAACACCTTTTTGTCCTGACCGTCTTTGTATTCGCTGTGTCCGCTTCGTTCCTCGTTACGACTGCGGCAGCCGCACCTTTACAGGTCGCCGAAACCTTGACTCTTGTTGACTGTGACGGGACAAAGGTCACCTTTTCAGAAACCGATCTCCGCAGCATGGAACAGGTTACCGAGGAACAGTGCATCTGGGTGGGGGAAAGCAGCGGGTATATTGGCATCTTTGATTGTTCCGGCGTCCTGCTTTCGGAGATTCTTCAACGGGCAGAGGCAACCTTTAAGGCCAAGGATTTTGTTCGTGAGAACACTTATGTTATATTCAGGGGTACGGACGACTACCAGATAATCACCTCGTGGACGGAATTAATGGGTTCCGCAGACGGGCGACGTTCCATAATCATGCTGGACAAGGATGGCGAACCGCTTTCCGACAAAGAAGGCAAGTTTCGGGTACTCTTTCCAGCAGATAAGTATGTCGGCCGCAGTGTAAAATGTCTTGATTCCATTGAAATTCATCGTGCCGAGGGCTTCAAGGATTTCCCGAAAGACAAAACCCCGGCAGAACCGGAAAAACAGTAATACTCAGGAACACATGAAAAGCAGTTCTCTTCAAACAGGTCAAGTTGTTTCCGTTAACATTTCCACTGAAAAAGGAACTGTCAAGAAGCCTGTTCCTGAAATTGAACTGATAGAAACAGGTGTCAAGGGAGACGCCCATGCGGGGGTCTGGCATCGCCAGGTGAGTCTACTTGCGCTGGAAAGCATAGAACGGTTCGCCGCCGCTGCTGGACGCACCTTTGCCTATGGCGATTTTGCGGAAAATATTACTACTCATGGGATTGATCTGCTTGCCACGGCTGTGTTTGACCGCCTGATTATCGGTGAAGTGGAACTGGAGATTACCCAGCACGGCAAGAAATGCCACGGCGACGGGTGCGCCATCTTCCGCGAGGTGGGCCGGTGCGTCATGCCCCACGAGGGCATCTTTTGCCGGGTGCTGCAAGGCGGAACCATTAAGGCGGGCGACACTATCGTCCATCAGCCCCACTACCTGGATTGTCGGATAATCACCCTGAGCGACCGCGCCCATCAGGGTGTCTACGAAGACCTGAGCGGACCCCGCGCCCAGAAGCATCTGGAAGAATTATTCACCGGAAAACGGGGACGGCCCCGCATCACAACACAGGTGTTGCCCGACGACGCTGAAGCGCTGCACGCGGCCCTTGTTGCTGCACGGGATGAGGGTGCAGCGCTTGTACTCACCACAGGCGGCACAGGGATTGGTCCACGCGATATCACACCGGACGTGGTCATGGCGCTCGCCGACAAAACCATCCCCGGCAT
>CAZBNU010000162.1:1483-3466 GCA_964493075.1 uncultured Nitrospirales bacterium
CGCTTTGTTTTTCCTGTGGACTAAAAACGACAAGGAGTTCCGCGATGACAACGAGTTTGGGCGCTTATGCTGGCAAAGTTTTGAAAATTGATCTCACCAGCAAAGAAGTATCCGAGTATCCGTGGTCCGATGAAGAACGTGCGCTGTACCTGGGCGGTAAGATTATGGCCGCCAAAATCCTGTATGACAACATCAAGGAAGGTACGGACGGCTTTTCCCCGGAAAACATGCTGGTTGTTTCCACCGGCCCCCTGTCCGGCACGAATGCACCCGCTTCCAGCCGCTTTAATATCTCCTCCGTGTCACCCCTCACAGGCTTATGCGCATCCTCCAATTGCGGCGGTAATTTCGGGCTTAATCTGAAGCGCGCAGGATATGATGCGCTGGTCATCCTAGGCAAAGCAGAGACGCCCACCTGGATCGAAATCAAGGATGACGAAGTACAGTTCCACGATGCGTCGCCGCTGATGGGCAAGACCACGTCCCAAACCCAGGAAGCCCTCGAAGGCAAGGCGGGCAAACTGGTGATAGGTCCCGCTGGCGAGAACCGGGTTCTCTATGCGGGGGTGTTCAGCGAAGAACGCACCGCAGGACGTGCCGGGATGGGCGCGGTCATGGGTTCCAAGAATCTCAAAGCCATCACTGCAACCGGCACCCATAAAGCGAAGCCTTATAATGAGGAACGCACCAAAAAACTAAACAAGAAATGGATTGCCCTCCTAAAGAAGCATCCCATCACCGGAGACGCCCTGCCCAAGTACGGCAGCGGGTTCCTGCTGCGCAGAATGCAGAAGCACAACCTGCTGGCAACCCACAATTTCAAGCATGGCACTTACAAAGACTTTGACATGATCAGCGGCCAGACCCTGGCGGAAAAGCATCTCATCAAGAACGTGGGCTGCATCACCTGTCCTATCCATTGCGGCAGGCTGGTGGAAGTGGACGGCAAGAAGGTTAAGGGGCCGGAACTGGAAACCATGGGGCTGCTGGGCGCGAACATCGAGAACAACAACCTGGAAAAGATTCTGGAGTTCAATTATCAGTTGGACGAACTGGGCATGGACACCATGACCACGGGCGGCGTTATTGCCTTTGCCATGGAACTGCAGGAAAAGGGACTCTGGGATTGTGGACTGCATTTTGGTGAGACGGACAATCTCCCGCAGGTCTTTGATGACATTGCCCACCGCCGGGGCATCGGTGATTTGCTTGCAGAAGGCACAAAACGCCTTGCGGACAAGTTTGGCGGCAGGGAATTTGCCATGAACGTCAAGGGACTGGAACTGGCGGCATATGAACCGCGCGGCGCGGTCGGACAAGGTCTGGGGTATGCCACCGCCAACCGAGGTGGCTGCCATCTCAATGCCGGATACATGGCGCTGTCCGAAGGGCTGGGCCTGCACATGGACCCCTACACCACGGGTTCCAAGGCCGCTCTGACCATTATGAACCAGAACCTCATGGAAGCCGTGTCCGCATGCGGCTGCTGCACCTTCCCCCTGTTCTCCTTTTATCATCCCTGGCTCATGACCCATGTGCACAATCCGATTGCAAAAATGATTTTCGCAACCCTTCCCTACTCCAGCGGCGTTGTGAATCTACTCAATAAACTACCGGGCAAGTTGCTGCCCATTCAACTGCCCGACTTTCCTTATCCTAGTGCATTATCCGCGGCCACAGGCATGAAAATACATGTGGGTCGCCTGAAAGAAATCGGTGACCGGGGTTACAATCTTGAGCGGCTGCTTAACATCCGCCTGGGGCTGAAGGGAACAGACGACACGCTGCCCAAACGCCTTACCGATGAACTGCAGATTGAAAACAACCCCAAATCAAAAGTACCCCTCGATAAGATGAAGCCCGCCTATTACAGCATCCGAGGCTGGAGCAACGAAGGTGTCCCCACCGATAAAAAGAAAAAAGCGTTGGGCATTGAGTAATCGCGGGACAAGGAATTCGTAGGCGTACCTTCCCAGGTGTGCC
>CAZBNU010000162.1:3566-9619 GCA_964493075.1 uncultured Nitrospirales bacterium
GGTGTGCCTATGAGCAGAAACCTATAGTTCGAAACCGGTTTCTGTTGTCGTGCTTCGTTATGTATAATGGTGCAAAACGAGGAGATTATCATGGAAAATCGTGAAGCATTACTTGAAGCCATCAAAGCCGCAGCCGTAGATCGGGACGGCCGTGAAATACTTGCATGTGCAAAGGCATTCCAGATCGCGGAAAAGTTTTCCATTGGCGTACGCGAAGTCGGCGAACTTTGTGATGAGGCAGGCTTTAAGATTGCACATTGCCAGTTGGGCTGCTTTTGATGAAAGAGGACGGCGCAACCTTGCCCCCTACCATCACCCCAGGCATCCGGCTGTGGCTGTCACAGTCAGACACGGGCGTGTTCGGCAGGGGCAAATGGCAACTGCTGGATGCAATTCATAAGACTGGTTCCCTGCAGGCGGCCGCGGCAGCACTGGGCATCAGCTACCGGAAAGCATGGGGCGATCTGCGTAAGGCGGAAAAGGCGTTGGGCGTTTCCCTGATAGAACGACACCGTGGCGGATCGGAAGGCGGCAACAGTTCCCTCACCGAAGAAGGGAAACGGTGGCACCGGGAATATGCGCGGTTTCAAAATGAAGTGGATGCCCATCTCGACAAGGCCTTTTCGCGATTTCGAAAAAGGATGGAAAAATGAAACGTCTATATTGGCTACGGAGGGGGGACATTCCTGTCCCCCTGCTTTGACAGAAAAAGGATGGAAAAATGAAGTCTACATTGTCTTCGTATCTACTTTTCCTGTTGCTGCCGTTGATGGCATATTCAGAACCATCCGGTGATTTGATGGTGTTCCATGCGGGCAGCCTTGCTATACCTTTCAAGGAAATTGCTACCGCCTTCAAAGTAGAATACCCGAAGGTAACCGTGTTGTGCGAAGCAGCAGGCAGCCGCGAATGTGCCCGCAAGATAACGGACCTGAACCGGGCCTGTGATGTAATGGCATCAGCGGACTATGCGGTTATAGACACGTTGTTGATTCCGGATCATGCGGCTTGGAACATCAAATTCGCTACCAATGAAATGGTGATTGCCTACACCGCAGCCTCCACTGGTAGCGCAACCCTTTCCAGCAAAAACTGGCATGAAGTGTTGCTGCGTTCTGATATTCGGTACGGCCGTTCAGAACCCAATGCCGACCCGTGCGGCTACCGGACACTGCTCACCCTTAAACTGGCAGAGCAATTCTATAACCTTCCGGGACTTGCGGAATCCTTTGCCGCAAAAGATAACCGGTATATGCGCCCCAAGGAAACCGACCTGCTGGCGTTGCTGGAAACCCATACCATAGACTACATTTTTATTTATCGATCCGTGGCGGAACAACACGGGTTGCAGTGGCTGGCGTTGCCGGATGAAATCAACCTGAAGTGTCCGAAACTTGCCGCGCATTACGCCACGGTATCCGTGGAACTGAGCGGCGCAACCCCCGGCACCACTATTGAACGGCGTGGCGAACCCATGGTGTACGGCGTCACCATACCCAAAAACGCACCAAACCCTGAAGCCGCACTGGCATTTGTCACGTTCCTGCTTGAAAAGGAAAAAGGACTTGTCATCATGGAGAAAAACGGTCAGCCGGGCGTTGTGCCTGCCGTCTCCGCGACGTTCTCAGAAATCCCACCCGCACTGAAACCCTTTGCATCAGCACCATGACCCAACCGCGAACACATTCCCATTCTCTGGAACCCATGCACCTGCTTTTTGCGGCATTGGGCGGATTCTTGCTGCTCTTTCTTATCGCGCCGCTGGCGGGCATGGTGCTGGCAAGTCCCCCGGTTGATCTGATGAACACCGCCGCTGAATCTGAAGTGCGAAACAGCATCCTGCTTACCTTGTGGACAGCACTTGCAGCCACCCTGTTGAGCTCCGTCGGCGCAGTGCCGCTGGCATGGCTGCTGGCGCGCAAGCAGTTCCCCTTCAAGCGTCTGGTCTCCGCCATCATTGACCTGCCCGTCGTCATTCCGCACTCCGCCGCCGGTATCGCTGTTCTCGGTTTCATTGCGCCGAACAGCGTGTTGGGCGGTGCAGCGGAACAGATAGGCATTCGGTTTGTGGGCGGTGCGCCGGGAATCATTGCAGCGATGGCTTTCGTCAGCATTCCCTTTCTGGTGAATGCTGCGCGGGACGGGTTCGCAGCGGTGCCGGAACGGCTGGAAAAAGTGGCGTTGTCGCTGGGCGCATCCCCGACCCGTGTATTCTTCACCATTTCAATACCGCTGGCATGGCGTTCCATTCTTTCGGGCATCGTCATGATGTGGGCGCGCGGCATGAGTGAATTCGGCGCCGTGGCGATTGTGGCGTACCACCCCATCGTTACATCGGTACTCATCTACGAGCGGTTCGGTGCCTACGGACTTAAGCATGCCCGGCCCGTTGCGGTGATTTTCCTCGGCGTCTGCCTGTTGTTCTTCGTGGTGGTGCGGCTCCTTGCCAGGGAGAAGAACAATGCTGTCCGTTAACAACATTGACATCACCATGAACACCTTCACCCTTCGGGACATTTCCTTTTCCGTGGAGACAGGTGATTATTTCGTGCTGCTGGGTGCGTCTGGGGTCGGCAAGACCCTGCTGCTGGAGTCATTGGCAGGATTGGTGCCCATTGACCGGGGAAGCATCTATTTGGACGGTCAGGAGTTATCCCCCCTGCGGATTCAACAGCGAGGCATGGGACTTGTCTATCAGGATCAAGCGTTATTCCCCCACATTACCGTACTTCACAATATCCTATACGGAATGCCACGCACCAAAGAAAGCCGCTCAAAACGCATCACTGCTGCACAAACACTGGCAGAAGAGGTCGGCGTGAGCCATCTGCTGCACCGATACCCCAATACCCTGTCCGGCGGCGAAGCACAGCGGGTGGCGCTGGCGCGTGCGTTGGCAACAAACCCTCGGTGCCTGCTGCTGGACGAACCGCTGGCGTCGCTGGATTCCCACGCCCGCATTGCACTCCGCGCGCTGCTGCGCAAACTGAACCGCGCTGGACAAACGGTTATCCATGTAACCCACGACTACGAAGAAGCCTTGTCGCTGGCAACCCATATCGGGGTGATGGAAGAAGGCACCATCGTGCAGACCGGAACGCCCGCGCAGGTTTTCCAGCATCCGGTTTCGGAGTTCGTGGCACGCTTCATTGGAATCCGCAACGTATTCCCCGGCACACTGGCGGCAACCGAACCGCCCCAACAGGACACCGCCCTGTTCGTCAGCAACACCATGCGCTTCCACGTCCTCACGGACGCAACACCCGGCGAAGGCCTGCTGCTGGTGCGCGCCGAAGATGTCACCCTCTCGTTGGAACAACCCGCCTCCAGCGCACAAAACAGCTATATAGGGACAGTCACCGATATTGCGCCGGCACGAATCGGTGTTGAGGTCAGTGTGGACATCGGCGTGGCAATCACCGCACTGGTTACGAGCGATTCCGTGCAGCGACTGGCATTGCAGATGGGCAGTTCCGTCTGGGTCAGTTTCAAGGCAAGCGCCGCGAGGTTTCTGCAACCATGATTTACGCACCCAACATGCTGCTTATCGGCGCGGCCTCCCGCAACGTGGGCAAGACCACCTTTGCCTGCGAAATCATCCATCGTTTTTTGGACTCGCCTGTAAGCGCGGCGAAGGTAACCGCCATACAGGAACGCAACGGCCTGTGTCCCCGCGGCGGCAAGGGATGCGGCGTCTGCACTTCGCTGGAGGGCGACTACTGCATCACCGAGGAGACCAGCGCTGAAGGGGCAAAAGACACGCAACGTCTGCTTGCGGCGGGAGCAAAGCAGGTCCTCTGGCTGCGAGTGCTGAAAGAAAAATTGGAACAAGGCGCGCAGGAGCTGCTTGAACAAATTGGAAAAGATATGCCTGTCATCTGTGAGTCCAACAGCCTGCGCACTGCCGTGGTGCCGGGTCTTTTTTTGATGTTGGAAAATCCGGAAAGTCCACAACGGAAACGGTCCGCAACTGCTGTGCGGCACTATGCCGACATGGTGGTGCACTCGGACGGCCAGCACTTTCTGTTTGACTTTGATCGCATATCCCTTGCGGCATCTACCTGGCATCTACACCAAGGTATAAGGATACACGAGACATGATTTCATCCGCTGAAGCCCTGAAACAGATACTGGACTGTGCGCGCCCGTTGCCGACGGAGAGAGTTTCCCTGAGAGACGCATGCGGACGGGTGCTGGCGCAGGATGTTGCAAGTGATGTGGACATGCCCCCCTTCAACAAGTCCGCCATGGACGGGTTCGCCTGCCGCCGCGAGGATTTGCCGGGACCGTTGTGCGTGATTGAAACCGTACAGGCAGGGGCTCTCCCAACACGGCCCGTGGGCAAAGGGGAATGCGCCAAAATTATGACAGGCGCCAAGGTGCCGAACGGGGCGGATTGCGTGGTTATGGTGGAGCATACCGAAGCGGAGGGCAACGGCAACATCCGCTTTATGAAAGCCGCAACAGATGCAAATGTCTGCCTGCAGGGTGAAGATGTCCGCGCCGGGGACATGCTGCTGCGCTGTGGCGTTCGGTTGGAACCGCGCCATATCGCCGTGCTGGCTGCTGTGGGATGTGTGGAACCGGAAGTGGCATGTCTGCCCCGTGTCGCCATCATCACCACGGGCAATGAACTTGTAGAGCCGACAGAAGTGCCGGGGCCATCGCAGATTCGCAACACCAACGGCTGGCAACTCCGGGCGCAGGTGGAGCAAACCGGTGCGGTGGTGAACTACTACGGCATTGTGCCCGATGTGGAAACGGATCTGGATGCGGCGTTAAAACGCGCCATCAACGAAAACGACGTGGTGCTCCTTTCCGGCGGCGTTTCTATGGGCGACTACGATTTTGTGCCGGACATCATGACCCGGAACAGCATCAGGATTCTCTTTGATTCCATCTCAATGAAACCCGGGAAACCGACCACCTTCGGTGTGGGAACATCAGTGTATTGTTTTGGCCTGCCGGGAAATCCTGTTTCCGCATTCCTGCAATGTGAAACGCTGGTCAAGCCCTTCCTGTTTGCGCTGATGGGACATGCATTCCAACCGCTCTGGACCAGTCTTCCCCTCGCCAATACCTATACGCGAAAGAAAGCGGACAGGGAAGCATGGGTCCCCGTGCTGCGTACCCCAGCGGGCGCAGTTCAACCCAAGACCTATCACGGTTCCGCTCACATTGCCGCCCTGGCGGATGTCTACGGGTTTATGGTAATTCCGCAATCAGTTACGACCATAGAAAAGGCCGCAACAGTTAACGTCTGGACGCTATAGTTTTTCGGCATCCAGACGCATGAAGGAACTTTTTATTCTCTCGCAAATATCCCGACCAACTCTTTCACCAAATCCAGCCGGATATTGAACTGGTGCAGTCATAAAGGGCCGCGTCGACATATATCGTAAAATAGTAGTCGGCGAATTCACTGAGTAGGCTGATTAAAAACTCTTTCATCTTCTTTCTCCTTTTCTGGTTGTTTTGGTTTTTCAACGTTAAACTGTTTTCAATGAAATCTTTCAGAATCTGAAAGAAGGCACGTCTTCTTCAAAGCCTTTTTTTGTTGCCTGGTGCGGGAGCAGAAATTGCCGGTCTGTGAAAGAGATCTCGCTCAATGCTGCGACCGCTTGCCTGACATCCGCAGCTGGGGTATCCGCTGGCAGCGGTTTTCCAAAACGGACAGTCACGGGACGGGGCAACAGTTCCGGCATTTTCCAAAAGAAACGCCCGCCGGAATAACTGAAGATGCTGCCCCACAGGTTGTCCATGTGAACCGGGATAATCGGCGCATCGCAGCCGTTCATAATCCGTTCAAGTCCCCTGCGAAAAGGCAATAGTTCTCCCGTGCGGGTGAGTCGTCCTTCGGCGAAAATGCAAACGACTTCGCCTGCTTCTATGGCCGCCGTAGCCAAACGCAGTGACTTTGCGTTCTCTTCTGGATTGCCGCCTGCGGAGACAGGAAGCACACCCATGAGTTTTGCCATCGGTTTGAGCAGGAAGGCGTTGCAATAACCCTTGTCCCCGATGTAGCGTATCTTGCGGCCCGTAGAAGCCGACAG
>CAZBNU010000163.1:0-9537 GCA_964493075.1 uncultured Nitrospirales bacterium
GCAGATTGATGGCGAAGCTGCTGGAAGCGATACCAGTATTGTGGTAGTTATGGATGCTGATAAAACGGTCACAGCCACATTTGAAAACCTGGTTACCCTGACACTGAATGATTCACCAAACGGCGCCATCGAACTGGTCAGCCCGGAACCGGTTCCGTGTGGCGACAAGGAGAGGTCGTTTTGCTTCCCAAGGGATACAGAGGTGGTCGTCCGCGCCGTTGCCCTTTCTCCTGAAGCATACGTGCTTAATTCATGGCAGATCGGTAATGTTATCGTGGACGGCACAGCAGAGGGCTTCGGAGACGACTATACACTCACCCTGACAGATGACATCTCCCTGACTGCAGATTTCCGTAGAAGGTTGCGTGTTGATAACGTGTCGGTGGCAGCAATCCCCATCAACAAATCCATCCCCCTGTCTCTTACAGGTACGTTCCCAACATGGATGGGAGCGAATGGCAAGGCCGTTCCGGGATTAACAGCTGAAGAGGCAGAAGCCACCTATGAAATCCTGATTGCAGAAACCCCGGCGTCATTTTTTGCACCCGCGGGTTCTCCCTTTACGCCTGAAGGTGAAGGCATCACCTTCCTCGACGAAATAGACGTAGAATCTGTCAATACTGCCTACATCTGGTCACCGGAAATAATGGAACTTCCCGACGAACTAACTGAAATACCTGTAACCATCAGTGACCGTACCAACCCCCTGAATGTGTTTGAGGTTCTATTGCCAAAAGAGGCCTTTATCACTGTTGTAACACTGACCATTTCAACACTACCCGAAAGCACCTCCAGTGTCGTACTTCGCACGCCTGATCAAGGCGTCCTCCCGGGCAATGACACCGACGGTCTTGCTCTCGCTCCTGGCGAGTATATTGCAGGCGACCAAGTGACACTCGAAGCAGTACCCGCCTATTCCTTGATCAGATACCAGATAACAACCGACACCAGTTCACAGGAAGTTACCACCCCCGAATACAGCCTGACAATCGCAATGGACACAAATGTGCTGGCACTTTTCGATACGGAAGCATATCAATTAACAATAGCAGAGTCAGCAAATGGAACAATCGTGGCCGACCCGATATCCTCGCCAGGCTGGCCCGCAGGCTGG
The DNA here is from genome assembly GCA_964493075.1 of uncultured Nitrospirales bacterium. Lineage (GTDB taxonomy): Bacteria > Hydrogenedentota > Hydrogenedentia > Hydrogenedentales > CAITNO01 > SLFT01. Next base: position 1,115 of record CAZBNU010000163.1, read on the forward strand.
TACGAAGCCGAGGCTGAAGTGGCCCTCTCAGCCACCCCGAATCCAGGCTACCGCTTTGTGACATGGAGCCATGACCTCACTGGGGAAATCGCCAATCCACTAACATTGACAGTAGACAGTAATAAGCAGTTGGGTGCTTTGTTTTTGAGCCCGGACAGCGTTGCCATTAACGTCATCAATACCGACGGCGGCACGGTTGTACTGCAACCGGAAGGTTTTGTTGAAGAAACAAACCCTGCCGTATTCATTTATGCAAACGACACCAATGTACGCCTAATCGGTCGGCCAAACGCGGGCTATCGTTTCGACAGTTGGCGTGTGACGGATACCCTGAGCGACCGCACCATTGCAGATAATCCCCTCGACCTTCGGGTAGCACAGGATTACACGGTGGAACCTTCATTTTCGCCTGCCTATACCCTCGACCTAACGGTTTTTCCTGAAGATAGCGGTGAAATAATCGTTTCTCCGGAGGAACCTGCTGGCGGCTATGAGCGGGATACGGTGGTAACTCTCACGGCAGTGCCCACAGAAGACAGCGGCTACAGGTTCATTCAATGGACTGGCGCTAGCGCAGGTGAACTTATCCCCAACAGCACTACGGACACCATAACTGTCGTCATGGACAACAACAAGCAACTGGAAGCCCGATTCAGTAAATTCTTTGTCGCCTCTCTGGAACCGGAGGAAGCCTGGATTATTGGCGGTATCGTCGCCAAAATAACGGGCGAGGCGTTACAGGACAATACAGTCGTGCGTTTCGGCAATCAGGAAGCCTCCGTTTTTGATGTGGCGCCGTCGGGACAGTATGCCTTTGTCCGCGTACCGCCGTTAGCATCACCGGGCAACGACGACATCATCAGGGTTCCTGTAGAAGTCAATACCGACGGGGTATCGTCTGTCTATCCGCCTGGATTCACCTATTTACAACGCACCAGCACAAATAACCTCTACACCACCGCCTTCACAGCAAACCAGGCGGGCATAGAAACACCGGTGTTCGTGGGACGAATCGGCGGCAGGGATGCCACAATCACGCTGCCGCCTCTAAGTGAAGCTCCCGTATATGGTATCGTCCGAATCGCCTTGCCCGGCATCCTTGCCACAAGCAGAACTGGCGTAGCAGAAGTAATTCCAGGCACCGTGGTTTCAGGGCTTTACGATGTGGGCATCCACCTTTATAGGCCCAGAATTGGCGCAGCAGACGTGCCGCAATTCGGCGTTATGTCCTACAGGGATGCCACCCACGAGTTGCTTATATTTGAACGGCCCTACCGGCCAACAGACGCATCTCTCACTATGATGTACCAGCCGGCATTGATGGATATCGCCACAAAACCGGATGCAGGTCCGAATTACACCGCCATCAGGAATGGCATCAGCCTGTGGGGGATTGCATCCAATTACGATTACCTTTACAACGCCGAATCTATCGAAGAAGTAGTGCCCGTCTATCAGAGCACGTTGCAAAATGAAGAAGTTTTCCCCATCAACGAACCTGAAACAGCAGAAACGGATCAAATCCGTGCCCTTGTCGCTACACGCTTCTATGGAGGTGATGAAGACCTGCCTGCCAATTGTTTTACTTGGCGCAGTACATCAGTGCTGCCTGCAACGAATCAAAAAGCAATAAAAATAACAGCCATAAACAACATGCCTGTAAACGGCACGGGCTCAGGCCCTGTTGAAGGTGGCACTGCCATTACCCTCACTTCACCTTATGGTGGTGTCGCATGGATACAGTCTATCGAATTCGCAGGCCTGTCCTCTTCTGTTGGAGGCAAAGTCGCCGCACGCGATCTGGTCAGTGTGCAGGGTGAAAATGAATTTCTGCTGGAGTTCAAGACTCCGAAAAGTGCCCGCCCCGGAATGACGAACATTATCATAAGAACAAGAGCAAATCCGGACCAACCCATCGTATTGCAGAATGTATTTGAGTACACGCGCCCGCCAATACGCTGGTGGCTCCTTCTTCTCATTTTGATAGGACTTATGCTCGCCGTAATCGGCATGGCAACAGGCTTTTAACCCCTTTTTCGCGAAGAAAAATTGTCCCATACCTGCGCTACATCCAATAAAGGAAACTCCCGTGAATAGATCGAGTCTTATTGTGCTGCTCGCAGCAATCCTTGTCATGATCCATAGCGGCGCTTATGCCGAAAAAAAGGTCATTGCCCACCGCGGCGCCAGCGGTTACCTGCCGGAACATACGCTCGCCGCATACACCATGGCATACGCCATGGGCGCTGATTATCTTGAACCGGATTTAGCAGTCTCAAAAGACGGGGTGCTGATTTGCTTACACGACATGACCTTGGAAGATGTTACGAATGTAGAAGAGATATTCCCTGATCGCGCCCGCGACAACGGAAAATGGTATGCCGTAGATTTCACGTTGGAAGAATTGAAACGCCTGCACGTTGTCGAACGTACCCGGAATCGTTTTCCTCAAACCACACAATTGTTTCAGATACCGACCCTGGAAGAAATGATTCTGCTGACCCAAGGATTGAACGCATCTACAGGCCGCAATGTTGGCATTTATCCCGAACTGAAAGACCCTGTGTTTTATGAAAAGGCCGGCTTCAACTTTCCTGAAATGCTGCTGGAAGTACTGTCAAAATACGGCTACAAAGGGCCCGAGGCCAATTTGTATATACAATGCTTCATCCCCGATACACTTATCCGCTTGCGAAAAGAACTGGGCGTTACGTTGCCCTTGGTGCAACTCATATCAGGAAACAAAATGCAGGACGGCATGGTCACCGATGAAGGTCTCGATAAAATTGCCGCCTACGCCCAAGGAATTGGACCGGACAAAAAACGCATCGCAGATGACCCAACGCTGGTAAAACGCGCCCACGACCGCGGCTTGGTGGTGCATCCGTACACCTTCCGCAAGGAAGCCGTACCAAAAAATTATAAAACCCTGGAAGACGAATTGCGTACTTTCTTCGCCGAACACGACATAGATGCCGGCTTCGCTGACCAGCCGGATATCATGAAAAAAGTTATTGATTCACTGAAATAGCCCAACGATCAGGAAGCGTCATGATAATTAAAAACAACACACTGAATGAACATGCAAAAGGCTGGGGTATCTTTCTTGTCACCTATGGCATCATCTACGCAATCACCCTGTTTATGGCGCGATTTGTTGATGCGTCGTGGGACATCAGGACACTGCTCTTCCTCAACCCGAACGACTATATCCCTGTGTTGGACGAGATGGTCATTTTACAGACCGACTTCGCGACCTACTTTTTTGCCCTCCTGCTTATTTCCTGGCAAATAGGCTACTACTGCATCCGCAACAGAAAACCCGAAGCGGCGCTGCGAACGCGCAATGTGTTTTATGTTCTTGCCGCAGTTTTCGGCGTCTGGCACGCCCTGGGCGTTTTCATACAAGAGAAGAGTATTTTCTGGTGGGGTGAATATGAATATCCCATCGTCTTTCTTCCCCTCGGTATCGCGTTCGCGGGCGGTTTTATTGTCGCTGGGAACCTCTATATCTACCTGCGCCCCGAAGACCAGCGCAAACTTGCCCATGCCTTCTGGCTGACCCTGCTCGCAGTATTTTTCGTGAATGTGCTGGGCGAGGACATTGTAAAAGAAACGGTTCAGCGCCACCGTCCCCTGCACGAAACTTATGATGCCTGGAACGGGCAGGTGCGCCAACTGAAGGACGAAGTCGTCCGGGGAAGTTACTCCTATTTCTCCGGACATACCTCCAGTTTCTGGGCGCTCACCATGATCTATTTCTGGCTGTTTCGTTCATGGAAAGTCAGGACCGGCCTCTTATTGTGGGCCTTATTTCACGGATACACTCGCATATACACCGCCGCCCATTTCCCCTATTGCGTTATCATGGCAACCTTCTTCGCCATTCCCGTCACATCCATGATCTATTACTGCCTGTGGAATCACCGCCATATCCCGCTTGTTTCCGCACTTGCATTGTCCGGCGGCTTGTTTCTGCTGGCCAAACCGGCAATTCCAAGCGTCATCCTGGCTATTGTGCTGGTCTGGTTTTCCCTCTATCGCTTCCGCAGTAGTTATGTCCTTCTGGAACCGATGCCAGACGCGCATATCACCTTTTCCCAATAACCATCACATATCGGGAAACTGCATGGCCATGGCAAACTCCATGGCAAAATCCGGGTCCTGGTTTAATTCCACATGGGATACAGCCTGCGCCAGCGCTTCCGCCTGTTCTTGCGCCTGTTGCGATACGGCAACCCACTTGGCGCCGCTGAACGCGACATTCCCGGTAAACCGCACTTTTTCATGATGCACTTCCGGAGGAATCAAGCCGATACGCTGCGCATTGTCACGGCGTATAAAACTGCCGAATCCCCCTGCTATCAACACCTGTTTCAAATCAGTTGCGGCAATACCCGCCTGTTTCAATAGTATCTGTATTCCGGCACGGATGGCGCCCGCACCCAACTGCAATTCACGCACATCGCGCTGTGTCAGGATTACCCGTTTCCCATGGTCATCGTGCAACAGGCATTCCGGTTCTCCATTTTCGTTGAACCGCATTCGCTTCCTGATTTTCTCTGGAACAGAATCAGGGAGTTCCTCTCCAACAAGTAGTCTGCCATCCTGCCTCAATGCTCCAACTTTAAGTAACTCGCCACACAAATCAATCAATCCGCTGCCACACAGTCCTGCCGCTTCACCACCTCCTATCACACTGAAAAGCAGGTCATGATTCGCGTTTACCCGTTCAATGGCCCCGCTTGCAGCACGCATACCACAGGATATGCGTGCGCCTTCAAAAGCAGGGCCTGCCGCCGTACTGGCAGCATGCAGGGTACCATCATGGAGCAACACAATCTCTCCATTGGTGCCGATATCAACCATCACCACGGGGCCTTCAAGTTCCTGTATCTCACATGCAAGAAGTCCCGCAACGGTGTCGCCGCCTACAAAACCGCCAATTACCGGAAAAACATAAACAAGCGCTTCGGAATGCAATTCCAAACCGAAGGCAACACTGTCCATCTCAATGCCTCGCTTATAGAGTGGAACAAAAGGAACCATGCCCAAGGCGGTGGGATCAAAACCGCATAGCAGATGCTGCATGGTGGTGTTGCCGGTAAAAAAAGCCGATCCTATCTGCCGCGATGACACACCCGCCTGTTCGCATACATCCTGGACCATCTGTTGAACAGCCTCCAAAATACACGACCGCAGTTCCTCCAACGATGAATCATTGCTACCGGCGTAAGCAATGCGGGAAAGCACGTCATCACCATAAGCCGTCTGTGGGTTCATGGCGGATGCAAGCCCTATTTCTACACCCGTTCGCATATCAAGCAAAGCGCCCACCAGAGTTGTCGTGCCAATATCAAATGCAAGCGCGTAACACGGTGCTTCCGCTTCTGACGGAACGAAATCAATGATCCTGTTACCGCGTAGTACCGCCACACCCTGAAATTTGGCATCGCGCAGTTTCCGACCCAAAACGCGCAGCACCCCTGGAGATGCCGTCAGTGCCATAGTTGTTTCTGACTTCATATTCAGGGCATGTTCCAAACGCACCATATCCGGCAAATCATCCTGCATGCTAGGCGTTGACATTTCCACAGGCACTATGCGAAGACGGGCATCCACGGTTCTTCCCGTCTCGCTGTCGCTTGCCGTTTGAATCTGATGCTTCCCGCCGAAAACCGACGTTTGGGGTATATAAACAACAGCATCCTGTTCCAAACGCGTCTGACAAGCAAGACGCCATCCGTTCTCAACCTCTACTTTATCGAAACATTTCAGCGCACCGGGTGACGGCTCAGGCGGGTTCTTTTCAAAGCGTACACGGCATTTGCCACAGGTGCCGTTACCGCCACAAGGGGTGTTAATCAACACACCCGCCCGCGCCGCCACTTCAATAAAAGGAAGGCGTTCGCTAATGTGAATACAGCGTCCACCGGGTTGAAAAATGATATTCATAGGCTTGTCTTTCAATCTTTACCTCCAAAACAAATAATTATCCCGCCGTTAAGGGGACGGGAATCTCCATACCTTACACCCAAGGGGTTATTAGAAGCAAAACGAGAGAAACGTCTGCCTTGACTTGACACACCCGTAATGAATAAAGTGTAGGTTCTTTCAGGTGACCCTTATGAGTAGCAATGAAGTATTCTTAAATAACAACATAACAAACGAACAACAACCCCGCTCATCCTTTTTAATGCATATCCTTTATAGCAAAAATATCGGTATGGTCGTGCTGTTGCTATTGAGCCTTGTGGGCTTCTATTATTTCGCCTACCGCAATGTGCGCTTTTTTATTGTGCCGACAGCCTCCATGACACCTACGCTGTATCCGGAAGATATGATTATCACCCTCAAGGAATCACTCTACAAACGCGGAGATATTACGGTCGTTTACGTTGACGGTGAATATATGGTAAAACGTATCGTAGGATTGCCGGGGGATAATATCAGCGTTGTGGATGGCGCCCTGTTCATTAACGGGAAATATGCCTCGGAACCCTATATTCGCGAACCGATGGCGTATCTCATTGAATATCCGGTTCTGGTGCCGGAGGGACGCTTTTTCTTTCTTGGCGACAACAGAAACGAGAGCGAAGACAGTAGTCTGGGCTTCAGCGCTGATCCTGATGTTCATCTACGCTACAATTCTATGGATTATCTCGGCTATCTGGACGCAATTGTCGGCAAGGTCCGATTCATTTACTACCCCTACAACCGGTTTGGCGCTGTCTACTCTTATCCCCTGATAAATGTTGCTGGTCAATGATGCGCCGTTGCCGCCGAATCTGATACCATTATGTAATCCACCCACCGTAATCAATACATGGAGAATAACCTGTGAAAAGCGATGCAATACGTTCAAGTTTTCTGGAGTTCTTTCGTGAGCGCGGCCATACCGTCGAACGAAGCGATAGAATTGTTCCCAGCAACGACCCGACTCTGTTCTTCACAAGTGCAGGTATGGTGCAGTTCAAACCCTTCTATACCGGCGAGGTCAATGTCCCTTATCGACGCGCCACCACCTCGCAAAAGTGTCTGCGCGCAGGCGGCAAGGCCAACGATCTGGATGAAGTGGGCAAAACCTCACGTCACCTGACATTCTTCGAAATGCTTGGCAATTTCTCCTTTGGCGACTATTTCAAAGAGGAAGCCATTCAATGGGGCTGGGAATTCACCACTCAGGTACTGGGTATCCCCGGCGAGAAGGTTGTGGTCTCGGTGTATCTTGATGACGACGAAGCAGCCGCTATCTGGGAAAAGGAAATCGGACTGCCTCCCTCCCGCATTGTTCGACTGGGTGCAAAAGATAACTTCTGGGGTCCGGCAGGTGATACTGGCGCATGTGGCCCCTGCTCGGAATTGTTATATGATCGAGGTGAGGCTGTTGATCCAAAGGCCACCCTTGAAAACGATCCAAAGGAACGCTATCTGGAATTCTGGAACCTGGTATTTCCGCAATTCGACCAACAATTGGATGGCTCCCGTCCCCCCTTAAAAAATCGCGGCATTGACACAGGCATGGGACTGGAGCGATTGGCGGCGCTGCTGCAGGACAAGCCAACCGTATTTGACACAGACGGTATTTTTCCCATCATTGAAGCAACACGGGCGTTGACCCGCGTGGACTATGCCGATAATCCCACCCCCTACCGCGTCATTGCCGATCATGCCCGTGCGGTGAGTTTTATGATCGCCGATGGCATTCTGCCCGGAAATGAAGGCCGGGGTTATGTATTCCGCCGGTTACTGCGACGGGCAGCGCGTTTTGGCCGGGAACTCGGTCTGGAACAGCCCTTCCTTTATAAGGTGTCCCAGACGGTAGTTGACCTGATGGGCAAGCAATATCCTGAACTGCGCGAAGGACAAGCGCAAATCGAAAAAATTATCCGTATCGAAGAAGACCGCTTTGCCGGTGCGCTGGCGCGCGGCATGGAACTGCTGGAGAATGTCTTCGACACGATGAAGGTCAACGGCGCAACGGTGGTGCCGGGCGCTGATCTGTTCAAGTTACACGACACCTATGGCTTCCCCCTTGATCTCGCTACGGATGTCGCCGAAGAACGTGGCTACGATGTAGATCGGGCAGGGTTCCAGGCCGCCATGAAACAGCAGCGCGAACAGGCACGCAGTTCCTGGGCAGGCAGCGGACAGCAAGCGTTGGCGCCCATTTACCGCACCCTGAACGAACAGCATGGCAAGAGCGAATTTGTAGGCTATGAAAGCCCCGAATGTACCGCTACGGTCATTGCCATCGTGCAGGACGAAAAAACAGTGGATAGCATCGCTGAAGGTCAAAGCGCTGAGATCATTCTGAACAAAACACCTTTCTATGCTGAATCCGGCGGCCAGGCGGGTGATACCGGTGGGTTGGATGCCGTGAACGGCAATGCCCATATTGAAACCGCACGGTGCCGTATTGG
>CAZBNU010000164.1:0-9459 GCA_964493075.1 uncultured Nitrospirales bacterium
CAAGATACGCGGAAAACGTTCTGCCTCACGTCACTCCTTCCCCAAGAGTACCTGCAACCGACGACTTGTTGACCCGCCCCATTTTTTGCACTCATACCCAATTTTCTCATCCTGAGGGGAGTGGACCCCGGCCGAACATGGCAAAACGTTCTGCCTCACGTCACTCCTTCCCCAAGAGTACCTGCAAGCCATAGGCTGCGGGTCCGCCCCCTCTGTTTGAGTGCAGCAAAAAATGCTATTCCAGTTGTTCCCTGGGTTTCTGATCATCATGGGAAGAATGGGAGGCAGGGGAAGAATTATTCAGATAGTGACGCGCATCTTTGGAGTCGGTCATTGCTCCCATACTTCCCATAAGTCCCATTCTTCCCATCAATGCTATAATAATCTCCAGTGACTTTTTTTGCAGACCATCAGCCTTTTCCAGGAGAATAAATCAATGCGTATTGTCACATCATTTCTGTTTTGTTGCCTGTTCAGTTTTGTCGCCGTGGCGGGTGTCGGCACGGTGTTTCTGGAGGGTCAACCTGTGCTGGTGCCGAAACCGGATGACACCGTCGTATCCACTGGAACCTGGAAAGTCTTGGATGATCAACTTGTGTGTGTAGCATCGGGTGCCTGGTCGGCAACGGATGCGCAAATAGAAATCGGGGCATTACCCATAGGCTGGTATCGTATTGAATTTTTGGACAGTACGGACACCATGCAGGCCTTTACCACTGCCGCCGTGCTGAAACCCCTTGTCGCTGCGCCCTCGCCGGACTCGCCTGTGGCGGTGGATATTGCCTTGTCGTGGGTGCCGGATAAGAATCCAGAGGTGTGGGCACAGTCTGTGGAACTGGCGCGGATGGCGGGCGTGGCCATGGTGCGCGACCGGCTACGCTGGCGGGACCTGCAACCGGAAAAGGACGCGCCGTTATTGCAGGATACGGTGTACGAACAAACTGCCGACCTGCAGCGGGATCATGGCCTGCAGGTTTTGCAGGTGTTTCATGATTCGCCCCAGTGGGCATGGGCGAACGACAACGGGCGTGGCCGCATGCCTGCTGACCTGCGGGACACGTGGCGGTTCTGCCGCGACATAGCGGCACATTTCAAAGGCCGGGTGCAGGCGTGGCAGCCGTGGAACGAAGGCAATGTCCGAAACTTCGGCGGCCACACCATGGACGAATTGTGTTCCCATCAGAAGGCGGCCTGTCTGGGGTTCCGCGCGGGCGACCCGAAGGCGCTTGTCTGCTGGGCGCCCATGGCGGGGGTTCACACCGACGGCCATTACAAAGCCATCACTGCCAATGCTGTGGTGCCGTATTTTGACGTGTTCACCTTTCATTCCTACGACTGGTGTCACAGCTACCCGGAACTGCGCAAGTGGGTGGTGCAGGCGGCCTCAGAGAAATCCATCTGGGTGACCGAATCCGACCGGGGCATCAAAGCGGACCCCGATTCGCCGGTGGGTGATTTAACGCACCACATGGAGCGACTCAAGGCGGAGTTCATGATCCAGTCCATTGTTTCCAGTCTTGCCACGGGTGTGGAACGGCATTTCCATTTTATTCTGCCCCAGTACATGGAACAGAACAACGCCATACAGTTTGGCCTGTTGCGGCACGACAACACGCCGCGCATGGGCTATGTTACGCTGGCGGCGGCAGGACGTTTTCTGGTGGATGCACGCTACCTGGGGCGGGCGGGCGATCCGGCGCAGCCTGACGTCTATGTCTTTGCCTTTCGCGCTCGGCCTGACGGTGTTGAACGGGATGTGCTGGTGGCCTGGACCGAAGCGTCTGTGGACTGGCCCGAACGAGGACGCGCCACCGCCGCGCTGACCCTGGAACCGGCGTTGCATCCCGTGGGCGTGTGGGACTACATGGGCCGTGCATTGGCAACAGCGCTGCCGTCCCAACTTACAAGCGCGCCCGTGTTCATTGTGCTGCCCGCAGGCGAAGCGTCCGCGCTTAGCCTGCAAACGCTGCCGCCGCGCACCCCCGGTCCGGTAGCGCCCGCATCCCCGGTGGTACTGCAATTATTCGCGCCGGACATGCCGTTGCGGGAGCGCACCCGGGACTGGTCATACGAACAGGACCGCACCCTGCACCCCGGCGACAGCGAAGTTGCCATTGTGGCCTATTATTTTGGAAACGAAACGGCGGAAGGCACAATCAAACTGCAGGATCTGCCGGAAGGCTGGCAATGTGATCCTGATCGGTGGGACGTGACGCTGAAACCCCTGGACCGGCATGAACAGACCGTGCGCCTTCACATCCCCGAATCCAGCATCCCGGAACCCGATGGCCAATGGCTGCATTTTGAAGGCGACTTCGGCGCCGCGGGAAAACAGCAACTCGCTTTTCGCATTATGTTGGAGTGACAGCAGTCTTTTCCGCAACGGTGAGGCAAAGATTGCCGAGAATGTGATAAGATTACTGAAAACAGAATGAGGGTTCTTTTATGAAAGCAATAGAACTGGAAATGACCATCAGCAAGGATGGCACGATACACATCCCGCATGATTACCAAACGATTTATGGCCAGAAGGCGCGATTTGTAATCCTGTTGTCGGAACAGGCTGAATCCCCCAGGAAAATCCGACAACCGGGAAGCGCCAAAGGAATGTTGCAGGTGTTGGCTGAAGATGACGAGCACTTGGCTGATTTCAGGGAATACATGCCATGAACTTTTTGCTGGACACGCAGGCGCTACTCTGGTTCATGCTGGACGATTCCCGATTGAGCGTCAAGGCGCGCAAAACTATTGTTGATGCAGAGGGATTGGTTTTCATCAGCCCGGCAAGTCTCTGGGAGATCGCCATCAAAATAAGTCTGGGAAAGTATACCCTGCCAGCGCCTTTTGCAACGTTCTGGGAAGAACAAATACTGATCAACGGATTTACCCTATTACCCATTTCCGTGTTGCATACAGCCCAGGTTATAGAGATGCCCTTTCATCACCGAGACCCCTTCGACAGATTGATTATTGCTCAGGCGCACGAGGAAGGAATCCCAGTGATAAGCAGCGATACTATGTTTGACCTTTATGGTGTGGAGCGATTATGGTGATAACCGGAAAATGAACCCTGAAGACTACTCGGGATAACGGACGAGAATCGCATCCAGTTCGGTTTGGGTGATGGGTATCATGCTACAGTGCTTGGCGCCTTCTGGGGTGGTGACGGCTATCTTCCGGTAGGTGATGAAGTCTGTGGTTTCCCAGGCTTCCAGGGGCGCGTTGAACGGGTCGCCATAAACATACCAGCGCTTTTCCCCAATCAGTTGGATGACTTCCGGCCCCTCTGTAGGTTTGGTTTCATCGGTAAAGACAATTTTGCCGTGGCCGTCGTCTCCAAAAGAATCCTCGGCGGGATTCAGGCTTGTTGAAACAGACAGGCGGTTGCCCATTTTATCATCCACATCGCCGGGCTTGTGGAAACCGTAATAGACGCCCTCATATTCGACGATGGTCAGGTCTATATTGTGAATGCCGATGTTATAAAACACGGCGGTATCAGCGGGGGTGATATTCTTCCAGCCCTTTGTTTTCAGGTAGTGCATGGCATGGTGGCGGCCTTCATGCAGGGAGGCCCAGTAGACGTAAAAGAGTTTTTCCTTCTCGCAGAAAAAAAACTCCGGGGCCCAGCATTTTTCCTTTGACGCTTCCACTACCTGGATTTCGCCGCCTTCCCAATGGATCAGGTCCTCAGATTCCCAATGTCCAATCGAGGTGCCGCTCCAGCCGGTAGTATGCACCAGATGAAACGTGTCACCCACGCGATTGATGAAAGGGTCGCGCACAAAATGAGGCGACCATACGGGCTTCCCCTGATTCAATGCAGTCCAATTGCGTGCATCACGGCTGTAGGCATAATACAGTTTTTCCTCCGGTCCAAAATGGGCCATCAGGTAGGCGGTGTATTCCACTTCCGTCGCGGTTGCTTTTGTGTTTGTGCTGAGGAACATCAGAATAGCTGCCATGAAAAGGAGGTAGACCGTGCGTAGCTTCATTGTTGGTTTTTTCCGTGCAGTATCTGTTTATATCCTGGGGGCGCGATAGATATGGGTGCTTTGTCCGAAGATATTGGCGGCAGATTCCATAACGGTTTCGCTGAGCGTGGGATGGGGATGGATGGTCATGTCGAGGTCTTCGGCCACGGCGCCCATTTCGATGGCGAGCACACCTTCGGCGATGAGTTCGCCTGCTCCGGAACCGGTAATGCCCATGCCCAGAATCTGGCCGGTATCGGGATCGCATAATACCTTGGTCAGGCCGTCTGCACGGCTCAGGGTGCCGGCACGTCCGGAAGCTGCCCAGGGGAACCGCGCTATACTGACTGCAATGCCTTGTTCCTTTGCCTGATTTTCCGTAAGGCCGCACCAGGCAACCTCTGGATCGGTGAACACCACCGCTGGTATGGCCTGCGGTTCAAAAGCGCTTCTCTTGCCTGCAATGACTTCCGCCGCCACCTTGCCCTCCGCCGATGCCTTATGGGCGAGCATGGGTTCTCCCGCTACATCGCCAATGGCAAAGATATGCGGCTCTGCCGTGCGCCGTTGCAGGTCCACTTCGATAAACCCGCGTTTGTCGGTGGTAATGCGCGTGTCGTGCAGGTTGATCCCTTTTGAATTGGGCTTGCGCCCAACACATATCAACGCCTTGTCAAAAACGCGATTGGGTTCGGCAATGTCGGGGCCATCCAGCACAACACGAATGCCGGTTTCCTCCGCCTTAATGTCCGCCACTTTGGTGTTCAGCAGGATTTCGTGCATCAGTGTATCCAGCCGTTTGGACAGGGGCTCCACCAGATCGCGGTCGGCGCCGGGCAACAGGCCCCCGGACATTTCCACCACTGTCGTTTTGGAACCCAGGGAGGCGTAGACCGAACCCAGCTCAAGCCCGATATACCCGCCGCCAATTACGAGCAGGGTTTCGGGCACTTCATCCAGCAACAGCGCATTGGTGGAGTTCATCAGGCGCGGCGATTTGATGAGGGGACCGAAGAGGGTGGGACGGGAGCCTGTGGCGATGATTACGTATTCCGTCTTGAGAATATCTTCAGAGCCGTCTTCATAAAACACGGCCAGGGTATGGGCGTCTATAAATGTTGCCCGCGCCTGGATATACCGGATTTTGCGTGCCGCGCACAGGGTGCCCAGTCCGGCTGTCAGCTGTTGCACCACTTTTTGGGTACGGCGCTGCATCTTTTCAATATCCATTTCAGGTGCTTGAAATTTCAGCCCCCACTCTTCTGCTTCCCGTGCATCGTTAATCAGCTTGGCCACATGGAGTAGCGCCTTGGACGGGATACATCCCCGGTACAGGCAGGTGCCGCCCGGGTTGGGCATCACGTCGAGCAGTGTTACCTCGAGCCCAAGGTCAGCGGCATGAAAGGCCGCCGTATACCCACCGGGTCCTGCGCCAATAACCGCCAACTGTGTATTCAGCGTTTCAGTCATCATGTCTCCTCATCATATTTCATTCAAACCGGGAAAAATCCGGTGCGCGCCGTTCCAGAAACGCCTGCATGGCTTCCGCTGCTTCTGCGGACATGAGCCGCTTGATAAATTCGCCCGCTTCCCGGTTCACGGCTTCATGAGCGGCCTCGCGTTCGGGATCACGCACCAGCGCCTTGGCAACACGCACCGCTTCGGGCGGCAGCACGGCCAGCGCGGCAAGTTGTTCATCAACGGTGTTGTCAAACAGAATGCTGGGAATCAGTTCCGTGACCAGGCCCCATTGTGCCGCTGTATTGGCATCAATCGTCCGGCTTGTGAGCAACAGCGACAGGGCGCGTGTCATGCCCACCACGCGGGGCAACAGGTAACTTGATCCGGCCTCCGGACAGAGCGCCAGTTTGGTGAAGGGCATCTGAAAGGTGGCGTCCGGGGTTGCAAGCACCAGGTCGCAGTGGAGCAACATGGTGGCGCCAATGCCGATGGCCGGTCCCTGTATCGCCGCCACAAGGGGTTTCTTCATGTCAATGAGGGCATGGAGGAACAGCATGACCGGGCTTTCTGCGCTTGAAGGCGGATTCCCCAGAAAATCTTTCAGGTCGTTGCCGCTTGTGAAATAGCCGCCAGCGCCCCGGAAACACACAGCCCGCACGGCAGGTTCGGATTCCGCCTGCTGCAGCGCTTCAATCATGACTTCATACATGGCATGGGTCAGGGCGTTTCGCTTTTCAGGACGGTTAAAAAGAACCGTCATGATGCCTTTTTCCACAGACACCAGTAGCTGTTCGTTTCCTGTGTTTTCTACTGTCATTACTTCCTCCCGGTTGTCAGGTTATTATTGCGGCGCGGCGACATCCTTCATAATATCATCCAAAATTTCCGGCACATCCGCTTCGGTAACGCCCGAGTACCAGATGTTGTCCGGAAATACCATAATATTCGGTCCTTGTCCGCAGCGGTTCATACAGCCGGAACGGCTGATGCGCACCAATGCACTCAGGCCGCGGCCTTTCACCGCCGCTTTCAACTGCGCATGTATTGTTTCAGAATTGCCCCGGGCACAGCAAGCACCCGTTTCCCGTTCGTTCAGGCACACGAAAACAATTTTCTGATAAGGCGTTGCATTACGTTTCATGGAGTATCCTTATAATCGGTGATAAACAAAAAAACTTGCCCCACAGATAACATGCATGGAAGTGCCGTCATTCCCGGGCGGTCATGGCGCAGCGGCATCCATAATCACGGCGTTTGGAATCTATGCGATCAAAGTGGCGTGCCGCACAACGCGCTTCGAATTTTTCACTTATGAAAGAGCCTCCCCGCAGTACCCGGAAAATCTGACCATAGTCTTTGGTGACATCCGTGTTTCCGGGATAGGCTTCATACCAGTTGGATACCCATTCATAGGCGTTGCCGGACATGTCCATAGCGCCGTAGGGGGAAGCGCTGGCATAATAACTGCCGACACGTGTTGGTTTTCCCAGGCCTGCTTCCACTGTGTTTGCCTGGGTATTCTCAAATACAGGTCCCCAAGGGTACTCGCGCCCATCTGTGCCGCGCGCAGCCTTTTCCCATTCTTCTTCCGTCGGCAGACGTTTGCCAACGGACTCACAATAACGTCCAGCCTCGGTCCAGGACATGCCGAGTGCAGGCAGATTGTCCTGCCCGGCAGGATACTTGTGAGATGGGAACACTGCCTTGAATGCCTGATTTGTTACTTCAAAGCGGTCAATATAAAAAGATTTCAGATTGATCTTGCGTAGCGGGCGTTCATCTGGGGCGCTGCTCTCGGTGCCCATAATGAATTCACCGGAAGGAACCAGCACCATGCCCTGAGGCACCGCGCCGGGAGTGAGATTGGCCTGTACCGTTACGGGTTTATTGGCTTCCAATTCTACCAATTCGTCGGACTGCAGGTGTCCGGCAATATGGACACTGACCAGATATTGCCCGGGCCGCAGTTTGAACTGGGCGGGTGTCTTTTCCACCTGTTGGATGTTGTTCAGCCAGACATTTGCGGAACTGGGGCGTGAGAACACTGACAACTCAGCTTCCATGGGACGTAATTTGTGGTCAAACTCCATGTTGAAATTGTCTTCCACTGTGAACTTCTTTTCTTCGGGATAGTAGTCCGGGTGCTGTACCCGATAACTGTATTCGCCCACCTGCAGCGTCTGCTTTGGCAGGGGCGTCTCGCCGATAGGCTCCCCGTCAAGATATACCGTAGCCCCGGGCGGGGTAGTTGTAATAGACAGGGTGCCCGTAATCGGCTCCATATCAATTGTAAATTCCTGTGTTTCCTCCTCGGTGACGGTAATAGGCTTGATGGCCCTGCGATAACGTTCCATATAAAGAACCACATCATAAGTTCCCGGGGGAATGTCCGGTATTACCGCAGGCGTTACGCCGTGGTCCAAGCCTATCATCATTACTGAAGCGCCCTGTTCCGGAGCACTGTTCACTGTGATGGTGGGAAGTTTCTTTTCTTCCTTTTTTCTGTTACAACCCGAAAGTACGCCCCCCGTTGCTAACAGGATCACCATGAAGCAGCACGTAATGCTGCCAATGCGTCCTATTTTCATAATAATCACTTCCTGTTTTGGTGCGCGAAAACGCCACTATAAATTATGACAAAAACAAAGTATAAATAACAGTTGAACCACGTCCAACATTCCTATAAATTATACCATCATTTTTACTGAACAGGATCATTATAACAGGACTACGTAATTTGATGTAACTGTTTACCAAGAAAAACGCAACATATTTCTAACGTGGGCTTTGCCCACAACCCACGATAAGTTCACAAGCGCAAGCACAACAAAACACATTCCATTTTTCACGGTTCCTTAGAATCTCGAATGAGATTGCGTAATGCGGCGATTCCTGCGGCTTGCTGCCGAAACACAAAGCCGCAGTTCCAGTTGTAAATGGCGATGAAGCGACAGTCCTGAAAATTCAGGGTACGATCGAAATATTCGCGCCAGCCTGCTTCATCATCACCCTGCCACCACCATTCCACGGCCGCCCAGCGGCCGTTGCTTTCTTTACGCAATAGACTGGCAAGACCCGGCACGGATGCGGGGTCTTCAAAATAGAAGCTCCAGCCGGGCGTGGCATGGGGCGTGAAGGCAGGTTGGAAAGGCAAGGTCTTCTCCCAAGGCGCGTAGGTGCCGCCCTGGTGGGTGTAGACCAGTTCTTGGGGTAAGCCCGCTGCGTGCGCCTCTTCGGTCAACATGAGGAGGTAGTCATGGACGACACGGGCGATGTCGTCGCGGGTGAGTTCGCCGGAGTGCTTGATGTCCGACGTGGCAACGGCGGCATAACCGATGGGCTGCACGCCGCCATGCCAGCCTTGCTTGAAATGAAGCCCCTGCGTGGGGTCTTCCGAAGCGGGTTTATCAGCGAGTGCGTTGCCGTCGGGATAGTAGAATGCGTTGATGCCGATGCTGGCTTCGTGTCCAAGTTTCACACCGCCCAACAGCCACTTTTTGTCTTCCGGCAAGCCGCGCCACCATGTCGCAACGATGGGAAGCAATTTCCGCAATGCTTCTTGATGCGCTTTGATGACGGCAGGACTCGCCATGTTCATCATGGGCAGCACGCGAATCTGGCTGCCCCAGTTGCGCCAACCGATTTTGACGGCATGTTCCGCGCCCCAGCCGCACCACTCCACATTGTTTCGGTTCGCGGGGTTGAAACCGGGCTGCTTCGGGTCCCACCAGTTCCACAAGTCCGGACGTCCCTCCCACCAGTTCATACCATCCAGATTCACCAGCACCGGCACCCCTGTTTCTTCGCTCAACGTCAGATACAGTTCCAGACTTTCCGCCACCGTGTTCAGGTCATAGCGGAAAAAGTCAAACACGAACGAAACGCCCACACGCAGCGCCGGATTATCGGGGGCAGCAACGGTATCCCGTATTTCTTCAAACCCGGCGCGGATAAAGGATTCCGGTTGTCCTGCATGCCATTCAATACCCGGCGCTTTGTTGATGAACACATAGCGGGGCATATC
>CAZBNU010000165.1:0-2544 GCA_964493075.1 uncultured Nitrospirales bacterium
AAGCACCGCCCCAAAATCAGCAATAATTGACGTAGCATTATCGGTATCGGTATCGAAATCGAAATCGAAAAAATGTACGCGCACTTTGGAAATAAGAATTGACGCAAGCGAGCAAACAGCAAAAATGGGGACTGGCAACGCGATAGCGATGGCTGTACCCACTTTTGCGCAAACAGGAGGAAGCATCATGAGAAAACACAGTGTTGTAGCGCCGGAATGGTGGGACTATACCACCCTCGACGAAGAACTTTTGAAGGAAGTGGCACAACTGACAGCTGACGACATGCTCACCCTGTCCCGACCGGGCTTCCAGGTCATCTTTCACGACAGCCTCGAAGACCTCTATCTCGCCGAGGCCCTGGAATATATCACCGCCTGGCGCCAATCCACGCCGGACAACCCAGTCGGCATTTGCGGACCCATCGGCCCCACCGAACAACTGCCCCTCGTGGCGCGGCTGGTCAACGCCCTCGACATCAATCTCGCGGCGTGTGACGCCCAATTCTGGGGAATGGACGAGTGGGTCATTGACGGAAAAGCCGTGGACGAATCCCACCCACTCTCCTTCCAGAAGGCTGACATGGACCTGTGCTTTAACCTCATGCGCCCCGAACTGCGGCCCCGTCCGGAAAACCTCCATTTCCCGAACAATGACCTCGCCGCCTACAGCGCCCTCTTCGACCAAGTACGCTGCGCCGTCATGCAGGGCGGTCAGGGCGACGTCAAACACTGGGCATTCAATGACCCGCCCAAGCGCACCGGTGCCTGGACCGATGCACCGCCCCCGCCCGAAGAATTCCTCAAACTGGGTACGCGCATGGTGGACCTGCATCCCATGACCATCATGCAGAATGCACGCACCTCCGGCGGCGGCAGATTGTCCGAAGTGCCCACCCAGGCCATGACCGTCGGCCCCGTGGAAACCTGGAAAGCAGAGAAAGTATCCATCTGGCAGGCTGGCAATCATGACAATCCCTTCGGCATGAGGCTCACGGCCTACATGATCGGCAAGGAACTTCCCGACGCCGCCGTACCCATGAGCCTGCTCGCAAAACACCCCAACGTGGAATTCCACTACTACCGCAACGCCATTGGCGACTGCAGCGTCGAAATGCACTAACAAATATGGAGACTGGCAACGCGCAGTAACACGGTACTTAATTCTTAAAACCGGATTCTGTAGGGTGGGTGAAGAGCAGCGAAACCCAACACAGCAACGCGCAGCCAATGGAACACGGTTACAAGTATTTTTCTTTGTACGCTGTTCACGCTTCAGTGTATTGTCACATAACGTCATTCCAACGCATAACGTCATTCCGGTTTTTTCTTTCCGATGAAAATCGGAAAAAAAAAGACCGGAATCCATGAGTCAGCGCACTGTACCCATACCAACAATCCGATTTATCACCCACCCCGCCGCAGTCAGCCCAAATAAACCCGGCACATGAGCAATACTCCCCACCGGCCCACGAACGCCGGAATACCCGTCCCCGCTTTCCGGCACAACCACCGGCAGCTCATCAGAAAACACACAACAAATCCCCGACACCACCCCGTGCCCACGCAAACGACGCCGCACCTCCCGCGCCAGCGGACACCCCTGGGTCTTGGAAATATCCGCCAGGCGCACCCGACCGGGGTCGCAACGCCGCCCCGCGCCCATGCTCGACAAACACGGAATACCCTGCCCGTGCAGATACCGCAACAACGCAACCTTCGACGCCATCGTATCTATCGCGTCAATCACATGCCAAGTCGGGTCCAAACCCAGCGCCGCCACATTCGATTCGTCCACAAACACCGCCCGACCCTCCACCACGGCATCCGGGTTAATCTGCGCAATACGATCCCGCGCCACATCCACCTTAGCAAGCCCCACCGTGTTATGAAGCGCATACAACTGACGGTTCAGGTTGGTAATATCCACCACATCCGCATCCACCAGCAACAACCGTCCCACACCCGCGCGGGCCACCGCCTCAGCAACATAACCGCCCACGCCACCCAGCCCGATAACGGCAACAGCAGCGCCGCGCAAACGTGCAACCCCCGCATCACCCACCAACAACCGGGTGCGATGAAACAAATCACTCATAACTTCAAAACTCCTGACACTCCTGGTAAATAAAAAATGCCGCCCAAACCCCCAGTGTAGCACACCCCCCAACCACTCCCAAATCCCACTCCCATCCAAATTGCAATCGGCATCGCCATCGCTATCGGTATCCAAATCGGTATCCAAATCGGTATCCAAATCGGTATCCAAATCGGTATCCAAATCGGTATCGGTATCGGTATCGCCATCGGTATCCAAATACAAGTCCAAATCCAAATCGCCTAACATCCCCCTCCTTGTGCTTTCTGTGCCCTTTGTGGTTAAAAAAAAATCCCCTCCGTAAATTTTTGTGCTTTCTGTGTTCTTTGTGGTTAAGAAATTCCTCTCTGCATTTTTTTCGTGCCCTTCGTGCCTTTCGTGGTTCCCCCCAACTCCAACCCGAAAATCCGCACTGCATTCGCCGTCGTAACCGCAGCCACCGCCTCAGG
>CAZBNU010000165.1:2644-9380 GCA_964493075.1 uncultured Nitrospirales bacterium
CCAACCCGAAAATCCGCACTGCATTCGCCGTCGTAACCGCAGCCACCGCCTCAGGCGACGCCCCCAACAACTCCGCCGCCGCACGCAGGTTATACAGAATGTTCGCCGGTGTATTCGCCGCACCACGCGCCTCCACCGGCGGAATATCCGGCGCATCCGTCTCCAGCAACAAATGGTCAGGATAAATATGCCGCAACAACCGGTTCCGTTTCGCGCTGTTGCGCCACGTCAACACCCCGCCCATACTGAACGCCAGCCCATGCGCCATAAACTGATCCGCCAGTTCCGGACTACCCGAAAAATTGTGCAGAATCCCCCCCGGCGGCGACCCGTACTCCTTGAACACCTGCAGCATCTCGTTGAACGCGCCCCGGCAATGCAGATTCACCGGCAACCCCAGCCGTTGCGCCGTTTGCAACTGCACCACAAACACCGCCAACTGCCGGTCCAGCGGAAAAGGCATCGTCTTCGTATCCAGGCCAATCTCACCAATCGCCACCGCACCCTGCGCCGCATCCGCCAGACCCGGCAACGCCGCCACCGCCGCATCATCGCAATACCACGGATGCACCCCCTGCGCAAACACCACTTCAGGATACTGCGCCGCCAACCCCGCCAACCCGTCCCAATACTTCGGATGGATAGACGCCGTAATCAGACAACGCACCCCCGCCCACCGCGCACCGGCAAGCACTTCGTCCAGACGCCCGGCAAACACGTCGCTGTCCAAATGGCAATGTACATCAATTAGGGTTGGCATCAATGCGCGTATCCTTAAATCTTCTTAAGGAAAAGTGACATTACAATTCCTTTATTCCGATGGAGCGTAAATATGCATAGGTTGAATCGTAATAAGATGGATATCTTGTCGGATCTTTTATTGTGCCTTCAGGAACATATATGACCATTCCTTGCCGAGCACGGGTAAGTAAAACGCGGTATGCATTCTTGAGATAAATTTGTCGTTCCTCTTTTTTTATTTTTTGCCACTTACTGCCCTTAAAAGAAAAGTGCTTCCAGTCTTTATTCTCATATCTAAAATCCCCATCCCAAGCCACACATATCCAATCAAGTTCAAGACCCTGAATATGAAACTCTGTTGCGACATCTTCAAGGTAGTAAGAAGACCTTACATCATCTTTTCCTTCCAGAAACCATTTAACAGGATCCACAGGCGTTTTTACATCAATTGCGTAAGGCTTAAGACGCTCTGCCTGTGATGAAACAACAATTCCATAACGTTCACTTCCAGAGGATTGTGACCGTAACCATTTCTTAGCCGCATCCAGGTCGCGTGTCAGAAATATTGGATACCGACTATCAAGTTCTTTTAGGACTGATCGTGCTTGTTCCAACTCACAGTCAAGAACTTTTTTAACGAAGTCAGATACCTTCTCTGCACGAAAAGAGCGCATTGAAACCCCAAGATGTAGTTCTTCGATATAGCTGACATTGGTATCCGGATGTTCTTCAATTTCTCGCAATACATTGCCTGCGCCATACTCGCTATCAGTTATTGCAGGCGAAATATAAAGATGCCAGTCGGGAAAAGAAGACAAGACGGCCTCTATCCATGCCCCTATGCCCGCCTCACCAGTGTTAATTTCTTGTCCCCCACCAACAAGACAAACAATTACAGCCCAATCTTTTTGCCGGTCCATGCAGGAAATCAGAAATTCTGGCTCAGAAATGCAGATATCTGACCTACCCCTTTTTCTACGCATAAAGGACGATGTTTGTTCTTTGTTCCATGCACGTTGTGCCTCGTCGAAAAGCGCTATATGATCAACAGGAGATCCTTGGTCGCGCAAATATTCATCACGAAAATGATGTACATTTTGAATAAATGCTTTTACCCGCGTTCGTGCTTCATATTTGCGGAGTGTGTTACCTTGTTCGTTTTCGCGGCGTATACTATCAAGTGCCAGCGCCTCCCGTAATATCGCGACAAGCGGACCATTACCTGAAAGAAAAACGCTGTGGATATCATCACTACTATATTTCGTTGCAATATTCAATCCTACCAATGTTTTTCCTGCACCGGGCACTCCTGTAACAAAGCAAATAGATTTGTGCCCCTGTTTTCTGGATTGATTGACTATTTCAACTATCACCTCCGATGTCTTCTGAAGATTAATCGCACCGGCATCATTTCGCGATATATCAGCAACACCATGACCGGCATAAAGTGCACGAGCGGCTTCAATAATTGTTGGCGTTGGACAATAGCGAGAATGTTCCCAATCGGTGTCATTTATGTCTTCACCAGACAGCCCTTGGATTATGAAATCAAACGTACCACGCAAACCCTCCGCGTTTGTGCAAACGGTTTTATATAGTCCTTGTTCTCTTTGATGAGCTACGATTGTAATTGGGACGGTTTTTGCATGTGTTGCCACAAGAATGGGAACAACATTCAAATTATGGCTTCCCTCATGAAAATACTTTAGGTCTATAGCGTAATCGTACGCCTGATCAATATCGCTTCGTTGATAATGCTGCGCCTCTATCTTGAATTCAATAGCAAACACGATTCCATCAAGTAAAACAACCGTGTCTATGCGGTGCCCGATTCGTGGCACTTCGAATTCGAGATAGACCTTTCCTTTCCGCCCTCGTAAAGCATCACGAAGTAATTGAAACTGACTTAACCAGGCATCACGTTGCGTCTGTAATATTGGGAACATGCTGTTTCTTGCTAACACGCCCAATACTTGATCATCAGTTAGTGTTTCAAAAGCATTTATGGTTTCCGAAAACCAAGCACGTGAAAACACACTAGGATGAATGATAACTGGCTTATTCATACCTGTCCTTCTCTTGTCATAACACCCATGCCGCTTTAGTAAATGGACCTGTAGTTACCCTCAAAAATTAAAAGGTAAATTTACGTATTTGTTGAGCCTCTCTTATAGTATCATACCAGAATGTCCTTCCGGATAGCGGGATTGCGGATATGGTATTCGTGCGGTACGTAACGGCAGCCAAAGCCATCACAAGCGGTGTGGTGTCAAAAACTAGCCGTGGGTTGATCGAAGAAATACCCCGAGTAACATTGCATCCATACCCAGATCATCCTGGAAGAATGGCACAATGGCAATACCCAGCCAAACGCCACATCCCGGGTGCAGCAACCCCATCACAGTAACATGAAATCGCTGGCCCATAGTCCATATTGTCCATACCGTCCATCCTACCCTATACCCTATACCCTATACCCTACACGCATGTGTTTACTTTTAACATTAACCCTTTTCAGCATTTCAACCCTGATCGCAAACCCAAATACCGTCTGCATTGTTTGCCTGGCCTCTATTATTCTATGTTGCAGTCCCTACCCACGCTGGACGCAATTATCCTGAACTGAAATATGGAAGATGCCCCTGCTCTTTGAATATCATGTGGGGTATAGTCGGGTGTATTGAACTCCTGATGTGTAACCTGGGAGGTGGTAATTTATATGGGGCAAATAGCTTTCGTTTGTGGTTCTGCGAACAGCGAACGTACTACGACAATAGATGCACTGTGGCGGAAACATGGCGACAAAGCCATTCTCCTGACGCCGACAGAACGCCTTGCACGAACGCGGCAAAACCTTCTGGTTCGTGAAAAGCGTCTTCCCGGTCTTTTCGGAAAGCATGCCTGGGAACTGACAGCATTTGCTCGCACGATTGTGGAAGCATCGGGACAGCAGGTGCACATGCTCTCCATGTTGGAACGTCGGTTGATAGCGCACGAGGCGCTTTTCAGTCTGCCCTCGAATATGGCGACTTCCTATCCCGCTGTTACTCCCGGTTTAGTGCGGCATCTGTTGCAGATTATCACCGAGTTAAAGCAGGCCGCCATCGAACCGGCAGTGTTTCGCAACACCCTTATCAACAGCAGCCATCAGGGTGTTTTTGATGAACTGGTTGCCGCCGTTTACGACCGGTATCAGGCGGCGCTCCTCAGTGAGGGTTGCTATGACGTGCCCGGTCTGTACTGGGAAGCGGAGCGGTGTTGCAAGGAAGAAACTTACACCCTGCCGAACAACGCTGACACGGTGCTTCTGGATGGATTCGACGATTTCACCCTGTCGCAGCAGCGTTTTCTTGCGGCATTATCAATGCGCGTAGAACGTCTGGTCATCGGTCTCCATTATGACGCTGATCCTGATCGGCGCGACCTGTTCCAACTGCAGCAGCGCTGGGTGGAAACATTCACGTCCCGTATGGGCGCGACAACACAGGCGCTTTCTTCCAGGGAACCACAGGATTACATCCAGTACGTCGCGCAACACCTGTTCTGGCGTAATACTCCGCCCTCCCCCGTCGGTCTCAGTGACAATGTGCGGCTCATGCCCTGCGCTGATGTGCAACATGAAATCGAAACCATGGCGCGTCACGTAAAGCAACTCCTGACACAACGTAAAGTGCCGCCACAGCAGATTGCAGTGAGCATGATAGACATGGAAAGCCATCGCGGTGCAGTACGTGCTGTCTTCGAAGGCTTTGGTATTCCCCTTGCCCTGCGCGTATCGCCCACCCTGCTATCCACGGCGGTGGGCGCTTTTGTGATGCGCCTCTTCGAAGCGCTGGGTACTTGGGAACGCCGCACGGTCACCTCATTGCTGGCATCGCCGTTGCTGGGCGCTTCCCAGGAAGAAGAACCGCTGATCCGCGCTTTCCCCCTGCTCTCACGTCTTCTGGGTGTTCTCATGGGACAGCAGGAATTCATCCGGGCACTGGAAAACACCTCCGAACCAAAGGAATTTCGTAAATACGCACTAAATTTTGCTGCCGTGCGGGAACTATTCCAACGGCGCTTCAGAAAAGTGGAAGACCTGTCAAAAACACTGCCGGAAGAAGCGACGATTACCCGATTCGCAAAAATACTGGACAAAGAAATCGAAGCACTGCTGTCGCCCGCTGTTTTGGAAACAATTGAAGATGACGGTATGGCGCAACTTGAAACTGCGGCCTTGCGCGCCTTGCATACCCTGTTGGAACAAATCGCCAGCGCCGCCCGCCGGAATATCCCTGTGAACCGCGCGGCGTTCGCACATTTCCTGCAGGAGGCCATGAGTGAAGCCCATGTACAGGTGCGTCATAACACAGGACCCGGCGTATGTTGCTGCACCATGGACGGGCTGCGCCACGAACAATTTGAGTATGTATTTCTGGGCGGTTTGAATGAAGGCACATTACCCCGGACTGCACCGATTAACGCCGTTTATTCTGAATCCGACCGTACCCGTTTAGGGCGGATGCATCTGGAATTACCTGGACGTTACGAGCACACCTACCGGGAACGCCTGGCATTTTGTCACGCTGTCAACGCCGCACAGAAACACCTGACCCTGTCCTGGCGCAAACAGGATGGCAGGGGGCGCGAGGTACTGCCCAGTCCTTTCGTTGTAGATATACAGGACATGTTTGAAAAGCACGGCGTGGTAGTCACACACGACGAACCCGGCCCTGATTGTTTTGTTCCGGAACCGGAGCAGGCCGCCTCGCCCCGTGACCTGGCAAAGTCGGCATATTACCGTAAGGAAGCATCGCTCCTTTCATCCCTCCCGCAATTCACCGAAATTGCAGCTGTTGCAGGCAGTAGTATCGAAATAGAAAGCAAACGCAACGGCACAAAACCCTTCGACAAGTACGACGGCTGTATCACGGCGGCAGACCTGCTCACCGATCTGGCAGACAAGTATGGCGAGGACAGACAGTTCAGCGTCAGCATGCTGGAAAAATATCTGCGATTCCCCTTCGCTTTTTTTATGGAGAGGGTACTGGACATTCGGGAAAGCGAAACACCGGAAAATGAACTTGACGCCATGACACGAGGCAGCATCCTCCATGACGCCCTCTACCGCTTCCACCGACACTATGCAGGCCTTTCAGTAAAACATCTCCTGGCAAAGGACGAAGACGAAGTGCGTAGTTACATGGCGCACTGTGTTCGGGCTGCCTTCAAGACCAATACCACAGAACTTGCCGCTGTACCCGACGTTATCCTGCGCATTGAACAACGCCGCATTACAGACGTGCTGCAGCGATACCTGACCCGCACAGCCGAGGATTTTGACGATACCCTGATGCCCAGCTATTTTGAGGTAGGCTTCGGGCGCGCACCACGCGACGACGCAGACAACCTGCATACAACCGAACCCTTCACCCTCAATCTGGACGGGAACAAGGTGCTTCTCACCGGCAAAATTGACCGCATAGACACAAACACTGAAACTGCACGTATTATTGATTACAAAGCTTCGAGCACCCCCTCTGCAAAACACATCAAGGCCGGCTTGGACCTTCAGCTAAGCGTCTATGCCTGGGCGGTGGAGCAGCATCTGCTGCCTGAAACATCCTGCAGCGCGGCATGGTATTATTCCATCTTCGGGGACAAAAAGCAGGATGCACTGCTGCGCAAAAAGGAAACGGACTTCGCAGAACGGGAGACCAATGTAAAAACAAACATCACCCAAGCCATCCGTGGCATCCGCTCCGGACACTTCCCGCCCATGCCCGACCCGGTATTAAAGTCGAACGAAGTACGTGCATCCACTGCCGCCCGTTATGAAGAATGGCGCATCGAACGCAAGACCACCAAAAAACAATCGTAGGGGCGAATCTCATTCGCCCCCGTGGTGATTGTGTTATTCTGGATATTCCGTCCGCGCCCATTGGGCAATGTCTTCGTCGGAGGTAATGGGACGCAACCGGAACCGGTAGCTTTGCGGTTCACAGGGGATGAG
>CAZBNU010000166.1:0-2407 GCA_964493075.1 uncultured Nitrospirales bacterium
ACGGGCCCACCCATAAATCTCCGCAATGGCTGCAACTCACGTTTCAACATCCGGTTACAGTAAGCAGCGTACAGATCACCGGCCGTTCCGGATACGGACCGCGGGTTTGTCAGATTACAACGCAGGATGAAAACGATACCTGGAAGCAGGTATTGCGGTTCGGGGTTACTGATGGCAAGACCGCAACCGAAAATTTCCCTGCAATCACGGCACAAAGCTTCCGACTCGAAATGTCAGCAGCCTACGACTCGCGCTATCCTGATAAACCCCGTAATGTACAGGTTTCCGAATGGCTGCTATTGGATGAGGCGGGCAATCCTGTTAAGGGGATGTGCCATGGACAACCTCTGAGCGATCTTGCCCTGAAAGCGGCGTACCATGAACTGGGCGGTTCCGCGCCGGATTGCCGTTTCCTGTTGGAGGACTATCCCGCGACACCGGGTGAAGAGGATGCCGCAGCGAATGACATTATTAATTTGACAGGACATATTGATGCGGATGGATCACTGAACTGGACGGCACCGGAAGGCAGTTGGACCGTTATGCGTTTTGGGTATACCCTGACCGGCTCACACGTTTCCACTGCAAGCGGTGACTGGCAGGGTCTGGTGCTGGACTATATGAGTACGCCCATTTTAGAGGCGTACTGGGCGCGTAATGTGCAGCCGTTGCTTGATGACATAGGCCCACTGGCGGGGAAAGCACTGCGTTATCTGCACACCGACAGTTGGGAATGCGGCGGGATGAACTGGACACCCGGTTTTGAAGATGCGTTTCTAAAACAACGTGGGTACGATCCGCTTCCCTATCTTCCTGTCATTGCCGGCAAGATTATTGAATCCCGCGATGCGTCCAACCGTTTTCTGGCGGATTTCCGGAAGACCATTGCGGAATGTGTGGCGGAAAACCACTACGCTCATTTTGCTGACATGGCACACGAACGTGGCATGCTGGTACATCCCGAATCGGGTGGCCCCCACGCGGGTCCGCTGGACGGTATCCGCAACCTGGGATTGAGCGATATGCCCATGGGCGAGTTTTGGGTGCCGTCGCCGCACCGTCCCAAACCGGAAAACCGGTTCTTCGTGAAACAGGCGGCAAGCGCCGCGCACATCTACGGCAAGCAGCGTGTGGCTGCCGAAGCGTTCACTTCCATCGGGCCACACTGGGAAGATGTACTCTGGCAATCGGTGCGCCCCAGTTTCGATCATGAAGCCTGCGCCGGGCTGAACCTTTCCTTTATTCATACGTTTACCTGCTCCCCCAAGGAAATGGGCATACCCGGACAGGAGTATTTTGCGGGCACTCATTTTAACCCCCAGGTTACCTGGTGGGACATGGCGGCAGCATCGGTTGTTGCGTATATGAACCGGTGTCACTTTCTGCTGCAACAGGGCCGTTTTGTGGCGGACGTCTGCTACTATTATGGCGACCACATCCCCAACATAGGGCAACGTAAAGAAGCCGACCCTGCAGGCGCGTTGCCCGGCTACGACTACGACGTGTTGGATGAGACAAGCCTGCTTCAGCTTTCCTGCGACGGCGCCAATCTGCTGCTTCCAAGCGGCATGGTGTACCGGGTGCTGGTGTTGCCGGATCATAAGATACTTTCGCTGCCCGCCCTGCAGAAAATTGATCAACTGGTGCGCGCCGGCGCAACGGTGTCCGGCGCAAAACCAGTGCGCACGGCAAGTCTGGCCGGAAGCGAAGAACAGTTCCATCGTCTTGCGAACGAACTCTGGGGTACTTCATCTGAAGCACAGGGGAAACGCACTGTTGGTAATGGAACGGTTTTATGGGGAGTGGCCGCCAAGGAAATTCTGAAGGACACTGGCGTGGTTGCGGACTGTGCGTGGGATGGCGATGATGATGCCTTCGGCTTTATCCATCGGCGGATGGATACTGCCGACATCTATTTTGTTTCCAATCGCAGCGAAGCCGCCGCCCATTCCACCTTCTCTTTCCGGATAACCGGAAAGCAACCCGAATTCTGGGATCCGCTCACCGGTGAAATCCGTGATGCCACGGACTATGCAGCTACAGGAAATACTACATCCATCCCCATTACCTTCGTTCCTTACGGTTCCGTGTTTGTGGTATTCCGCAAGCCGTGGCAAGCCCCGGCAGGCAAGAGTAACTTCCCTGATTATGAACCTGTATTTGAAATTACCGGGTCATGGGAGGTTGCTTTCGACCCGCAATGGGGCGGCCCTGCAGAAACTGAGTTTACAGCACTGCAGGACTGGACGGAACATGCGGAGGCGGGCATTCGCCACTATTCAGGCACCGCCACTTACAGCAAAACCTTTGACATGCCGGAAGCAACTCACAAACCGGATACGATGTGGCTATTGGATTTGGGCGCCGTGCGTGAAATCGCGTCTGTGCGCCTTAATGGCAAGTCGCT
>CAZBNU010000166.1:2507-9287 GCA_964493075.1 uncultured Nitrospirales bacterium
AGTGTGAAATGACCCGCATAATCGTATCAACTGCCTTGCCATGCCTACTCTTTGCAGCCATTTTTTTTGCCATGCCCGCAGCAGTCGCAAAAGGAGAGGAATCTGTCTTTGCCAGATTGTTTTGGGACGCGACTCTACTCCGTGCGGCACGGGAAGAAACGCTGTACCTGTATCTTGAAGATCGTCAGCACCTGCACCCGGAACTGACTGTGGAACTTCTTCTTCCCGAAGGGCTCAAATTACTGGATGATGCAACAAAGACAGTATCGTCCACAGACTGGAAACAGGAAAAGGTGTATATAGGCGGCAAGCCTCCAAGGCCACCTGTAGAAGAGCCCTACCCGACAGCGCAGGTAGCCTGGCACATACAAAGCGATTCTTCCTGTAGCGGTGTGATCACGGTTAACATTGCTGGTGCAGGCATTAACGAGACCTGCCGTTTGACAGCCAGATTTACTGAGGCCTTGGAAGTTACAAAAGCAGACTATGTCCCTGAACCGCAGTCGGTGGATTCAGATCGTTACGTGGGGATGATTTACTGTCCTTTGTGGAAGCCGGGCGACCACTACGGCTGGCACATGCTGGAAAAGAGCGCGCCCTGGCGCAAACCGGCATTGGGCTGGTACGATGAGAGCCTGCCGGAAGTGACGGACTGGGAAATCAAGTGGAACATGGAGCATGGCGTGGATTTTATTTTCTACTGCTGGTACCGCAACTACGGCAACGAAGGGAAACCGGTGGAGCAGATGCTGTCCCACGGCATTCATGACGGGCTGTTTAATGCGCGCTACGGCGACAAAATCAAGTTTTGCATCATGTGGACGAATAACGACTACTCCGGTATTGCTTCTCTTGAAGACCTGATGGACAACCTGATGTCTTACTGGATGGAGAACTATTTCAAGCGTTCCAATTACCTGCTGATTGACAACAAACCAGTACTGGCCGTTTACGATATTCGCCGTTTGATAAAAGATCTGGGCAGCAACGAGGCGGTGAAAGCGGCACTGGACCTGATGCGCGAGAAATGCAAAGCGGAAGGGTTCGACGGGTTATGGATACTGGGCGAATCTCGCC
This sequence comes from uncultured Nitrospirales bacterium, assembly GCA_964493075.1. Classification (GTDB taxonomy): domain Bacteria; phylum Hydrogenedentota; class Hydrogenedentia; order Hydrogenedentales; family CAITNO01; genus SLFT01. The sequence continues at coordinate 3,585 of CAZBNU010000166.1, forward strand.
ATTGGTGGCCGGAGTACCTGGAGACCATGGCGGCATGTGGTTTTGACGCAAGTTTTGCCTATTGCTGGAACAATGTTCCGGACCAGGCCTCGGATGAAGAAGCCCATGACACCATCCTTTCCAATCTGCAGAAACGCAAGGAATGGAACCTGCTCCCGGATATTCCCACCGTAAGCGCCATGTGGAACCCGAACCTGTGGGAGCAATATGTGGGCAATAAGGTCTCTACCCATTATCATATCAGTCCCGAAGGCTTTGAGCGGGTATGCAGAAGTGCCAAAACGCTTACCGATGACCTGCCAGAGAACAGCCTTGCGCGACGCATGGTACTGGTGGATGACTGGAACGAATGGGGCGAGGGGCATTATCTTGCGCCCTGCCGGGAACACGGTTTTGAGTACCTGGACGTACTGCGCAGGGTGTTCACAGATGCGCCAGAAGCACATACAGACCTTATACCGGAAGATGTGGGTCTGGGGCCGTATGATGCGGCGTATCTGGAATGGCTGAAGACCATGAGGATCAACTCAGAAAAGTAATTTTCCCTATACAATGTGGCATTAATCCGCTCTATTTTCTGTTTCAAAATATCAATTGACCTTTACAAGATCATACCGTATAATACATTAAGTGTTCAGTATTAAGGATTTAAACATGCCAAAAATAGTTGACCATGAAGAGTACCGTTGCGAACTATTGCGTACCTCATTCAAGGTTGCTGCGGAAGTAGGTTACGGTTCGCTTTCCATGAAGCAACTTGCGCAAAACCTGGAGATTTCAACCGGCTCCATTTATCACTACTTCAAAAGTAAAGAAGATTGGTTTCTGAGTCTGGTTGCATATTACAGCAAAGAGACTCTCAGCATGCTGGATCAGGAAATTCCAGTAGATACAAATCTTTCGGATAAGATTACGCTAACGGCCGTCCATATCGAAAAGCACAAGGAGTTTTATGCCGATATGGTGAATCTGATTTCCGACTTTTTTCGAATGAGAAAAATAAATAAACAGGGCGAAGCGCTTGAATTGAACTTTGTTTCCGACCAAATTCGCGATCATATTGCTACCCTGTTCGGTGTCAAAGAGGCTACAGCGATTGCGCTTCTATCCTATTTTGTAGGCATTATCATGGCGAATCGGCTCATTCCACGTGGTGTCAATGCTGTGGAACAGGTTCCGTATATGTGCTTGCTATTGGAAATTCCCAAATTCCAGCCTTAGTGTTCTCCCCCTGAAAATCCGCCCCCCCCTTTGAAATATTACTTGACTTTTCTGCTGGCACAGGCTATATTATAACGAACGTTCGATATAAATAGTGTCGTAAAGCGTCACCACAGAAAGGATATTATCATGAAAAGAACAGGATTTACGCTTATTGAATTATTGGTTGTGATTGCCATTATAGGCATATTGGCTGCGATTTTGTTGCCTGCACTGGCCCGTGCGCGGGAAGCGGCGCGCCGTTCCAGCTGCCAGAACAATCTGAAACAGTGGGGACTTGTTTATAAAATGTACGCCAACGAGTCCAGTGGCGAAAAGTATCCACCTATATGTATAGCACCGATGAACCTGATGAACTGTGATGTTAATCCTGTAACAATTGCCGACTACCGCGGTGTCGTTTCGATCGGGCCCTATGTTTCTGCAATCTATCCCGAATACCTGACTGATCCCGCTATTGTTTTCTGCCCCTCGGATTCTGTTGAGTCACCGGCAGATATTTACAGTCCAGTCACGGGACAAAATGTTTTTCCTTATGCCTGTATTGACAAGACAGGCACCAAGGGGATGGGACTTATTGACGCCAGTTACATCTACACCAGTTTTATTTTGGATCAGGATGACTGGACTGATCCTCAAACCGATGTTGCCATTATAGCTGGATTAATGGGCGTTGACGTTGAAGGTCAGATACCGACGCAGGTACTGGAAGTTGCCATGCATGTAATTGCCGAACCCTTACTTATCAACAGCTGGGATTATGGCATGGCGCTCGAACGCGCATCGAACGATGTTCCAGTAACGCAAGATTTTGGAAATGCCGGAGGCAGCACCGTGTACAGGCTTCGCGAAGGCATTGAGCGTTTCCTGATTACCGACATCAACAATCCTGGTGCCAGCGCGCAGGCACAGAGTACTGTTTGGATTATGGTGGACAATATGTCGGTCGGGGTGGCCTCTTTTAATCATGTTCCCGGCGGTTCAAATGTTCTGTACCTGGATGGGCATGTGGCGTTTCAACGATACGAGGAAAAAGGGGAAGGTCCTATAAATGGGTGCTTTTCTGTTGCCACAGCCTTGCTGGATTATTTCACAAGCCTTCAATGAAATTTCTTTATCTTTTCATGAAATACACTTTCAGTATACAAGTTGTATAGGACATAATATGGTCGCGATTACAAAGGCAACGTACAAACTAACGGGAAAATATGTTACGATACTGCTAAATTAAATGGAAGTGTCCTATCTATGAAAAGGCAATAGCAGTGTCAAGACCAGAAAACGAATTGAAAAAGCTTAAAGACGTTTGTACTGACTTTTATAAAACTGCGCGGGAAGCCGCAGCGAACGGCCAGAAGGTCGCGGGCTACATGTGTTCCTATTCGCCGCAGGAGCTGTTGCATGCGGCGGGATATTTGCCGGTTCGTGTGCTGGGACGGCTTGGGGCTACGCCGAGCGCTGACGCACTGATGCAGCCGTTCATTTGCAGTTTTGCGCGGAGTAGTTTCGATGCCGGGTTGTCGGGAGAACTGGATTTCCTTGATATCATGATGTTTTCCCATACCTGTGATACCCTGCAGAACCTCGCGGACTTGTGGCAGTGCAATTGTCCGAACATGAAGACGGTCATTACGTCAATGCCTAATTTGCATCAGGGCAAGGCGGCTACCGAATACTTCCGGGGAGAACTTGATCGGGTGCGCGCTTGTATTGAGGAAATTGCCGGTCCAATCGCGGACGAAAAGATAAGCGAAACCATCCAACTCTACGACCGGCATCGTGCGGCCATGAGGTCACTATACGATCTGCGGCGTGCGTCGCCCGGCGTGCTCACAGGGACAGAGATGATGTACATTGTCCTGTCCTCGTTTCTGATGCCCAGAGAAAAACACCTCGAACTTGTCACTGCGCTGTCAGACGCCCTTGCAGATGCAAAATCCGAAGCAGAGGGCGGCAAACACAAGGTGGTCGTTGCCGGAAGCGTATGCCAGGCGGCGGATTTTATTGTGGCTATCGAAAACACCGGATGCATTGTTGTTGACGACGATCTGTGCGTGGGCACACGGTCTTTTCTGCACCCTTCATCGGCAGGCGGTGATCCGATGGATGCGCTGACACACTCCTACATGGCGCGAACCCCGTGTCCCGCCATCCATAAGCCGGGGTATGATCCGGCGGCAACGTTGGTGGAGAAAGTCCGACAGTCAACCGCGGACGGCGTTGTGTTTCTGATCACGAAGTACTGCGACCCCTTCGGGTTTGACTACCCTTACCTCTGTGAAAAACTCGAAGCGGAAAATATCCCGACACTAATGCTGGAGGTTGAGCAGCACCTGCCGGTACCCGAGCAGTTGCGCACACGAATGGAAGCGTTTGTCGAGATACTGGCAGGCAAGCAGGGTTGAACTCCGGCATCTCTCGTATCTATGCGTTGTCTCAATCACTGAAATGCCTAACCCGGCATGACCGGAATCAACATAAAAGATGTAAACAACCGTCATTGCGAGGTACGAAGCAATCTGAGTTGCATCAAAGTCTGTACTATAATGAGATTGCTTCGTACCTCGCAATGACGGCAACTGTAATATTGTATCATTTTGCACAGAAAATCATTGGTAAGCGCCCATTAAAGCGATAACAAAAACGGAAACAAATCATGTCAGCACCCATGAGCACCAGAATTATCGGCAAGGTCAAGGAAGAAGCTCTTATTGGAATGTTACGCGCTGTATTCGCCAAGCAGAAAATCCAGCGTAAAATTACCAAGACGATTTACGGCAGTAGCAAGGATGAATCGGGTATACGGCTTCCCATCAAGAGCGCCGACAAGATGAAACTCATGATGGGTAAATACTATGTGAAGGCGCGGGTGGCGCAGGACAATCCGGACCAGAAAATCGCCTGGATTACGAGCGGCGGTCCCGTGGAGATACTGCACGCCGCCGGTGTGACGCCCATCTATCCTGAAAACCATGCCGCCATGATCGGAACGATGCGCATGGCCGACCGGCTTTGCGGTGTGGCCGAAGACCGTGGTTATTCCCGTGATTTATGTTCCTATGCGCGCAGCGATCTCGGCAGCGTATGGAGCGGCGAAAGTCCGGTGGGCGGTATTCCCCGTCCTGATTTTCTGGTCTGCTGCAACAACATCTGCGGCACGGTGACCAAGTGGTATCAGCAGCTTCAGCGCATGTTCGATGTGCCCCTTATCTTCATAGACGCGCCGTATCAGTATGGAGACGATCGGGATGGGGCTATAGACTACGTCAAAGCGCAACTTCAGGATATGATTGATCAGGTGGGACACATCACTGGCAAGCCGATCAAGCCTTATGAATTTGAAATGACGCTGGTGCGTTCAGAAGAAGCCATGCGTCTGTGGCGTGGTATCCAGGACCTGCTCGCCCATCAGCCCGCGCCGATGAATTCCTTCGACACCTTCATCCACCTTGCACCCATCGTCACGCTGCGCGGCACACAGGAGTGCATTGATTACTACGAACTGCTGGACGCCGAAATCCGGCAACGGGTCGAAGATGGCGTGGCGGCAGTGCAGGGTGAGAAATATCGTCTGGGTTGGGACAATCTTGCGATCTGGTACAAGATTCAATTCCTCGCAAAACAATTTGCCAGGCATCAGGCAGCGCTTGTGGTGTCCACGTACACCCAGAGTTTCAGTTACCAGGCGCCTTACCGCGACCGGAACGACCTCCTCAGGACGCTGGCCGCGAATTATATCGCCGGGTATATCAACCACAGTCTCGATTATCGGGAACAGGAGCTGCTCAGCATGGCCGAGAAATTTCATCTTGACGGCTTTGTCATGCACTCCAACCGCAGTTGCCGCGCCTACTCGCTTGGGCAATACGAACTTGCCAAACGCCTCAGCGACAAGCATGGGCTGCCCACGCTGATGGTTGAAGGCGACCAGAGCGACACACGCGCCTGGTCTGATGAGCAGGTGGTGACCCGGATCGAGGCGTTCATGGAACTGGTTGAGATGCGGGCTGGTGTAGCCTAGTATTTACAGGAGAGAACACCGCCAGAGCACCCGATCTGGAAATTTGTTTGGCTTTTGGGGGCTATTCTAGTAAAATACTGCATCTTGCCTTTCTGCGGGCTTCAGGGAATAGTATTTAATGGAATCACCTGATTGGAGAAGTTATGGCTAAATCGACAAACGCGTCCGGCAACAAAGGGATTGTCGCCACTGTTATCGATAAGTTAAAAGATATTATCAATGCGGTTCTTGATCGGCTGACAGGTTCCGTTGATTTGAAGGAGAAGATATTTTTATTCGATAACGACGAGCTTTTACTGGTGTGGGAGAATAAACTGCGGGAAGTCCGTCTGAAAAAAGAGGAGGAAGCGTGGAAAGGCTTTGAGAAGGAATTCGGCAGAAATTCCCCCAAAGTCACCGATGCTTTTGTGAAATGGCAGGAGCAGTTGTATGCCTACATTGAGCAGGAGAAGGATCGCTTT
>CAZBNU010000167.1:0-7832 GCA_964493075.1 uncultured Nitrospirales bacterium
AGTCTTTTTGCGCTGAAATGCTGAATATGCTTCCGGAAGGAAACAAAAAGGACAGGACCCCATGAAAACAAACTTATTGATTATCTTAATGCTTGTTATGTGCTGCGGATTTGCGGTTGCGGAAACGGCAGCCGTCCGCATCGGTGTGCTCACAGACGGCGAATCGGATTTTTGGAGCAGCATGAAAACTGCTATGGAAGAAGCCGCCAAAGAACAGAACATAGAGATTGATTTCCAGATTCCAGAACCAGCCACCGCAGAACGGCAGAGCGCATTGGCCGCGGAAATGGTCGCCGCTGGCGCGCTGGCGCTCGCCATAAGCCCGCTAGACGCGGAAATGCAGTTGGAACCGCTGAAGGAACTCGCCGAAAAGGTTCCCGTGGTTACTCTTGTCAAGGATGTGCCGGGAAGCAACCGTGCGGCGTTTATGGCCCGTGATGAAAAAGAAGCGGGTCGGTTGCTGGCGCAGGGGGTGCTAAGGAACCTTCCTCAAGGCATGAAAGTGCTGGCCCTTTGCAAAGATGCGGAGGATGCAGGCTCCCAGGCACGTGTTGAAGGCATGAAAGAGGTTTTCAAGCCTGTAGCAACGATTCTCGATGGTCCTGCAGCGGACAAAGGCGACCGCATGATCCTGAAAACAGCCGTTGAAGAGATTGTGACGTCGCGTCCAGAAATTGCGGCATTGATCGGCTTTGAAGCCTATCACGGTCCCGCCATGATAAACGCCGTCAAGGCCGCCAACCGTGCCCGTATGATGCGTATCATCAGTTTTGGCACAACACCCGAAGTACTAGAAGCCCTCAAAGAAGGTGTGGTTCATGCACTAGTCACCGATGACGCTGCGGGCTGGGGAGCGTTGTTGCAGCAGACATTATCTGCCCTTGCTCAGGGTGAAAAAGAGGATATTCCCGAGGGTGGATTTATCACTGCACCGCTCAAACTCGAGCAAACGGAAGGCGCGATGTCAACAAAGGAAATGTTGAATGAAATGCAAAAACAAGTACCATGGGTTTCTGAAGTTACTCCAGCAACCCCCTGATCCAGCCGCATTGGAACAGGCGGATCGGATAATCTTTTCGGCTGACGATCTGGAGCAATGGAAGACCGAAGACAACCCATTTGAAAAAGAATGGGGGGATGTGCCCGTGCGTAAACGGCGCACCGAAGACGGGCTTGCCCTCTTCGCCCATTTCGAGGATATTCGCCGCATAGACAACCTGGACCGGAACGAATACCATTACTGGGCGCCGCTGTCTGTCACCCAGGAAAGCGACCCACGTTTCTCGGTGGATTGTATTCGCTATCCGGTGCTCGAAATTACCTACCGCTGCACCACTTCCCATGCTGTGCCTGCTTGTCAATGGGGCTATGACAATGGGCAACACCTGTTATTCCTCGACCCAGAACGGGACTGGTGTACGGTTGCCATGCTCATCCCCTATCGCAGATTCCCTGCGATGTTGACCCGATTATCCCTACGACTGTATAGCTCGTGGCGATCCACCGAGTCCATTGAAATCGCTTCGGTGGCATTCCGCTCCTTGTTGCCCAAAGAACAACAGGCTATTGAGGAAGCCAACGCATATATTGATACCGTGCCGCCCCCAAGACGGTACCCGGTTCTTGATTCGTTTCTTCCTTTTGGCGTGTCGATGAACGCCGCCACGGTGGAGCAACTCGCAAACGTATTGGACATTTCTTTCTTCGACTATTGGCGCCTCGCCCTTGAGGATATTGCCCGTCACCATCACAACTGCGTAGTGGTAGACGCTATGGATACCCTCAGCCACGAAAACCGGCGCGTGCTTTTTGACCTCGCAGAAAACTTTGGATTACGCCTCGTGCCAACATTCGATTGGTCCATGGACACCTTTGCAGAAGAGGGGGACACCCTGGTTGAAGAGCATATTGCGCCCTATGCGGATTCGCAGGCTGTGCTGGCATGGAATATTCAGAATGCGCCTCTGGGCCGACACCTCCGCGCCTTTCTGGATGCCCGCGATAAAGTAGCAGCCGTGGATAAGAACCATCCCCTGCTGATCCACACCCACCAGGCAGACACATTTCCGCTGTTTGCGCCTCATTTCGCCGCATCAGGCTTCTCCTACTTCAAATCGGGCGTGCCCTGGCAACTAGGCGACACAATGCGCACCCATCTGCCATTGCTGGGAGGACAACAATTCTGGGTAACTGCCCCTGCCTTTGTATATGCTTCCGACGCACCTGAATGGAATACCAGTCCCCAGATCAGGCTGATGCTGAACATGGCAATATCCAATGGCGCACGGGGATGGATAGCCCACACCTATCACAATATGCCTGTATGGGTAGACGGCCATTATGAACGGTCATTAACCGGCCCCTTCCTTACCTTCAGCGACCTATGGGCGGAACTCGGCAGCCGTGTAGAGCGTCTTTCTGTGCTTTCGCCGTTGTTTCTCAGTGCACAACCCACACCACCACCTGACGACATTCGAATTGAGACGAGCGTCAGCAAACACCCCAAATCACACTTGCAATTCGACATGTGTCCGCTGTCTACTTTGTGGCTGAAGGGACCGGATTACTACTTGTTCTACATTATAAACAATGATACAGGACAGGTGGCATCCGTAAATCTGACCATTCCAGAAAAACTGCCCGATGGCCTGGAGATATTTGACACCACCACCCTGGTGCGTGCACGCGCCTGGGAACCTACAGGGCGGCAGCGCCATATAGAAATGTTTCCCGGACAAGGCCAACTCTTTGTTATTGCCGAACCCCATGTATGTGAAGCGTGGCGTGATGTGATTGCACAACGTATTCTCGACGCGGACCGGCGCCAGGCACAAGTGGATATGGAACTGGCCCGCCAGTACAAGGTGAACATTGAGGATATTACCGAAACCATCTGTACAAGGGAGGAAAATGTCTCCATTGAAAGACTGATTCATGTGCACGAGGCGAGGGAACAACTTTTTAACCGTATTTACGCCACCCCTGAAATCTACGGGACAAGACAGATGCTGGTCAAAACAAGTTCCATTCTGTGCGGCTGTGATGAGGCGTTAAGCGCGATGCACAGCAGCGGGCGCGCCGACACAGCCCATGAACTGGGCGTGCGGGTGATGCCATTGGCTCAAAAACTCACCGCGTTGCGCATCAAACTTCGCAGAGGCCGTGGCGCAGACATCAAGGAAGACGCCCTGAAAATGACCCAGCAAAGCGAGGATATGCTGCGTGAAATATGGAATCGTCGTTAAGATTATCACGATTAGTTTTGCAGCAGCGCTTCTGTACTGAGGCCGATTGTAAAAGCAGCAGTTGTAACCAAGGAATATGGGAATGAACAAACCTGTCATGAAAACGCTGGAAGCCCGAAAGCGCCAGGTATTGCTGGATACCGGACGGGCCCATATGCTTGCACAGGGGATTTCCGCCTTTTCACTGGAGCAGGTAGTGAAAATGTCAGGGATTTCCAAACGCACAGCGTACAGATACTACGGGTCCTGCGATGGCTTTGTTGCTGCCCTTATTGCTTATGAAGGGGATGTCTGGCGTGAATGGTTTTTTGATGCAGTACGGGAACAAGCAGACACGCCGGCACAACGTCTCCTCGCATTTTTTCAAACCCTTGCTGATTGGTCCGTCTCGCCAGAGTATAGAGGTTGCCTCTTTGCCCAGGCATTATGTGGTGGCGCTTCCCTTTCCGAAGATGTCCATCGCGAAGCACGGCGGCAGGCAGATTATGTACATCAGTTCCTCATGACCCAGGCGCACAAGGTAGGCATCAACAATCCTGCATCTATTGCGGAAGCGCTTCTTTCCCCAACGTTGCTGCTGTTGAGTGGCGCCAGCAACACCATCAGCGAGAATCCAGGCGGTGCACTCGTAACTTTGGTTTACTCCCTCTTGCAAGATGTTGTGCGTTAGCGGTAGTATCCACACATCGGTTCGCCCGCTACTCAACGCGCTTGCAGCCGCGCCTTCGGCAGTGTTGCCTGCGGGTGTGCCTCTGCGATTTCCTGCCAAATCTTACGGCAAAAGTCCGGCATATCAAGGCGCGCACAGGCTTCGTCCAGCAACTGTGCGGAACGGGGAGACTCCGGCGCTTTCAGCAATACTTTTCGGAACTGTTCGGCGGCAGCGCTGTTTTCGTTCCCTGCAAGAAAAACTTCGCCCAACAGGAAGACGTAGGTCATATTCTCTGAATCGAGGGAAGAAGCACCCTGAAGCACTGCAGAGGCACCGACGGTATTTCCTGATTCCATCAACGACTTTGCGATTGTCGCGAGATGGGCCGCCGCCTCGGACGCCAGATGGGGATTTGTGGCGGTCGCTTCCCTGACAAGTCCCAGCCCGGCATTTACCTTGCCTGTTCCACACCAGACGATGCCCTGAAGCAGATTCACTTCAGCATTTTCCGGATGCTGCTGCGCCAGCGACGTGACAATACCGTCCGCCAGCATGATGTCCATAGCAATTAAGGCGAATCCATGGCGCAACGCAGGCAACACGGCCTCCGGCATTTCCGCAACGACCCCCGCCCAAAACGCTGCCCTGTCCTGGGGTTCCAACAGTACGTCAATGCGCCTTGCCGCCTCCAACGCGGGCGCAGAGGCAGCATCAATGCCAATTACCCGGCGGTACGCTGCCAGCGCATCAGATTCGTTGCCCTGCAGTTGATGCACCTCGCCTGTCTTCAACCAGGGGAATGGATCATGGGGTGCATACCCGGCGGCGAGCCCATAAAAATGAAGCGCCTGTTCGATCGCCCCTTTCTCAAGAAGATGATTCCCTGCATTCTGACAGGTATATGCCGCAAGCGCCTGGAGTGATTCTTCAGCCGATACGGCCTGAGAAATCATTGCAGTCCCAGCCTCAGCTTCACCGAGACAGGCGAGCACTCCGCCAAGCCGAAGGCTGGTTGTGCTTGATTGCCGTTCATGTTCAAGCGCATTCGAATAAGCGTTGCGTGCTTCTTCGTAGGTGCCTATCGCCTCGGCGGCCATGCCCCAGTGCAACTGAACAACACCGTTTTCAGAATGCTGTTCGGCAAGACGTTGCCAGGTTTCATACCGTTGCTGTTGATTGCCGGTTGTTGCAAACAGGTTGTCCAAACGCATCGCGATCAACTTGCAACTGGACACAGAAGCGAAAGCCCTCACAAAAACATCCAGCGCCTCTTCCGTCCTATCCCGTGCCACCAGTGCATCGCCCAAGGCAAGCCACCCGATCTCCGCTTCCGGGGAAAGTTCGATCGCTTCCCGTGCTACCGCCTCGGCTTTGACAGGATGGTTTTGTGCATTCAGCGTTTCCGCAGTATCCAGCAGTAGTTGCAGTGCAAGTGCTGCCTGTTCAGGATGTTTTTGTTTCACATGCTGATGCAACGCTACTCCTGCTTCGTTTCGGCCTGTGGCCATCTGCACGATACGCAACCGCAACGCCAATTCGGGCGTGTCGTATTGCTGTTCGTGCAGCGTATCAAAAACATTCGCCGCTTCCTCATAACGGCCTGCATCGGCAAGGGCGCAGCCATAATAAAAGATAGCACATGAAGGAGCATTTTCCGGGGCCGCCTGGGCACTCCAGAATTCAAGCCGCTCTTCTTCTGTTGCATGTTCCAGAAGTATCCGTTGGAGCGCTGCCGCAGCGCTGTCACACGATTCCCGCTGCAATAGCGCGGTCAATTGCTCCCGCGCCCCAACAATATCGCCTGTGGCGGCCCGGGCTTCAGCAGCGCGAACAGGTACGAAATGATTTCCCGGCGCCAACCTTGCAGCAGCATCATAGAGCATACGGGCGAAATCGTGCTGCGCTTCTCCCACATAAAAGGTGGCGGCCTTTTCCAGACATTCTACAGCCAGGTGAGAGTGTTCGGGATGAGACGTCACAATCATACTGATTTTCTTGATCATATCTTCCAGATTGTGATCTTCCGGTGACGCGGCATAGTATTGCATGAGTGCTTCGGCGTTATCGGGATCACTTTTATACGCCATTGTATAGGCATGTTTCGCCGCTTCCCGATTGCCGGTTTTATCATAAACCGCCCCTAGTTGCAGCCGGGGCAATACGGCCTCGGAAACGGCTTCGCTAATCTCGCTCCAGAAAATAATTGCTTCTTCGTTATTCATCAGGGAATTGACATTGTGTGCGGCATTTTCATTTTCGGGATACACTTTCAAAAGCGTGCGATACAGGTGCAACGCCGCATCATTCTTGTGGCGCCTGCTGAAAGCGGCCGCAGCATCCAGCAATCGTTCAGGAGCAGTGTATGCCGCCAGCGCTTCCACGGCTTCAAAAGCCTTTTCCATCAACCCAAGTTGTCCCTGACGTTCACACGCCATGCCGATATCCAGAAGCAGATTTGTTTTATCGGCAGCGGGAATTGCGCCAGCATTCCTATTGTCCAATACCCCTTCCAGCGCTTCCTGCAATAAATTCAGCTGTAACAGTTTTTGTGAAAGGTGAAGTCGATAGGTTGCATCCGTAGAGAGCAGCTGTGCCGTGCAATAAAAAAATACGGCATCCTCTTCTCGCCCCATCCGTTCTGCAGATTCACCCATGGTTCCAATCCCCACAGGATCGTTTTCTACCAGATAATACTGTAGCGGATCTGGCGTAAAACTAACACGCTGATACAAGGGAAGAAACTCACCGGAAAGGGTTGTCGTCAGATGCAACAGAAAACGGATGTCTGACACATCGGTCACTTGACAAATCTGTATCACGGAATCAGCATAGTCTTCGGGCACGCCTATGCCCACAAACGCATTGCGCGCCGTCACCTGGTCATCCGGCATATAGATTTCGTAAACGGGGAAATAATGGCGTACTGCACCCTGATCTGGTGTCACGGCGGGCAAATGCACCACCTGAGAAAAATCGTTCCAAGCGCCTTTGGAGGTATACCGTATATACAGCCATTCCGGCATCTTTGAGGAATCTAACTCCACCATCATTAGACGCGCACGGGTATCCCACATAAGCGGTTTGGGCGAAAAGTGCTCCATCAACCGCGCCAGGCATATCGCTAACGCTTGCAACTCTGTCAGCCCGTCAGGAACCATTTCGGTTGACGTCAGTTTTTCCGAGTCTGTGTCCAGAGAAAACAATGCCCAACCATGTGTCGTTGTCTTCACCGTATTTACAGACATAACTGGCGCTGCAATGATTGGGTCAATAACTGCCTTTGCCTTATGTCTTTGATACAAGTGCAGTATCTCCAGCGGGGCGATAACAAGAATTGCAGCAAACAGTATAAACACAAGCATGTGGAAGAGCGCCGTCCTCCAAGCGGTTGGCGGAGTTAAATCACTGTTGCCTCTTTGAAACCGTACTACATTGAAACCGGTATTCGCCAAAAACCCCATCACCCAAAACGGGATAAACGCCAGATGAAATGCGTGCCGAAATTCACATTGAAGACCCACGTAGCCAAACACGTAGACCACAAAAATGATCAGGCCCAAACCAGCGATTACACTGCGTGCGCCAATAATCAGGAGTACCAGCAGACCAAGCAGCAATCCGGAACAATGCATAAATGCTGCGAATCTTAGATGAACGGCCTCGAGACCATGCAAGGCTGGCGGCAGTTGCGTGAACCAGGGTGTGTAGGCATCGGCATAACGCAAGGAACGCAATACGGAAGCGTAGCCACGGGTCAGTATATCCGCCGGGAAATGGATACCCATATCCAGCAGCCACTGGCGGCCCGCCGCTTCCGCGCCCGGACTGTTATATTCAAAATGCGCGTCAGGTGCATCGTTGACCCGGCGGTGATAATCATATAACATGGCAAAGACGTAGTTATCATGGCCGGAAGCCAGAGGCGCATAGGCCGC
>CAZBNU010000167.1:7932-9181 GCA_964493075.1 uncultured Nitrospirales bacterium
CATCACCGCAGGGCCATACAACAGTTCTGTGCCCATAATGGCGGAGCGGTCTGTCTTGAGTGCATTGAGATACGCTTTTCCAGCATAGACGCCACCAAGAAAAAGGAGCAGGATAATCACACAGTCTTTCCAGCGATTGAGACGGCTTTCAGGAATTGAATTCAGAGTACTCATGGCTGGCCTGTTTGGTCAATCTTCCGGATGGCCTGCTCAAATGCCGCCACCACAATTTCCCGACCTTCTTCTGTGATGTGACAACGATCATTTAAAAACATCTCGCCCGGAACCCCATTGGGCTCAGCCGCCATAATCAACTGCTCGCCTTCAATCAACGGCAGGTCATACTTTTCCGCAATCTCCCGGATAATATTGTTTTCCGTATCTGAAGCCTGGTGCCGCTTGGAATGTGAAAGGATACTGCGGGCCAGTTCCATTCCCTCTTCATATTCGCCCGTGGCATACAGCTGCCGTATGTGTTTTTTTTCTTCCGAAAACTTGGCGGAAAGGTCTGGTTCCCAGAGGTTTGTAGCTACCGTACTGATAATGACCTGTACAGTCCTTTCCTGCAATGCCGACACCATAGCCTCGAGATTCTGCTTATACAACTCCATCCGCTCTGCAATTTCCTCATCGCTAAACTCATAGGATCCGGCAGCGCCATAATCCACCTCAGCAGGCAATTCCGCAAAACTTGCGTGCCCGGTACGCCATGCAAGATCAAGGGAAACCCAAAAATCCCGCGCCATGCGCAGCATTGCCAGTGAATAGGCCACTTTTTGTGCCGGAAGTTTTTCAAGGTTCGTGATGGTCTGATGCTTAATCTCTTCAAACTCGTTATGGCCCGCATAAATCAAAACCATATCGGGCTCATATTCCAGAATTTCCGGAATCATAATGCGAAGCCGGTGCGAACCATAAGCAAGCCCCCCCATATTGATGATCTTGAACCGGCGCTGTTCTCCGGGGGTGTTGTTCAATCTGTTTTCCATCATTCCCAATTGCCAGTTCATATAGTTGACATTGGAACCGCCAAGAATAAATATGCGGTATTCCTCTTTGGGCTTTGGCATTTTGAAGGATTGCCGCTGAAAAGACACCAGCTTTTCCGGACGCGTTATCATCGTATTGCGCGCAATGCCAGCAGGCACGAATACACGGCTGTCCTCATTGAATCCCCAGCCGTAATCCAACGTCAACGGCGGACGCCACAGTTCCATAAGACGGCAACACCCCTCCACACCACACAGCA
>CAZBNU010000168.1:0-4379 GCA_964493075.1 uncultured Nitrospirales bacterium
GTGTCGCCTCCCGACGGCTACCACGCAAAAACGCGTCGCCCCCTTATCCACGCCGCCATCAACGACACGGGCAGCGGCATTGCAGAGTACAGCATCTACGCCAATGGACGCTGGCTGCTTGCCTCCTACGACCCCGACACAAATCGGATCGCCTGGGAACGTGACGAAGACCTGCCCGCCGGGAAACAGGAACTGGTTTTTCGTGTCACTGACAATGCTGGCAACACCACGACGGCAAGCAGGACGGTGTTCATACCGTAACGCTCTTGAACCTGATGCGAGAATGATGTATCGTATACCAACTTCTGGTACGCCCCGATAGTTCAGTGGATAGAACGAGCGCCTCCTAAGCGCTAAACACAGGTTCGATTCCTGTTCGGGGCGCCATTTTTTTTGTGATCCACGAAGGACACCAAAAGCACGAAGGAAGAAGGAAGAAGGAAGAAGGAAAGAGGAAAGAGGAAAGAGGAAAGAGGAAAAGGACGCTCTTATTTTATTAGACGTTTCCATTCTAGTCTGCCATTGCTGCCGAAGTTTATGAGAAGCCCAACATGAAAACCAGAGGCCTTCAGGTAATTCAAAATTTGTGCTTCTTCATTTCCTGCCAGTTGTGCCAGTGCTTTCAGTTCCACAATGATTTGGCTATAGCAGACAACGTCCGCAATATATTCCTTGTATAGGGATTTCCCTTTATAAAGAATCTTCAAGTGTTTTTGTGACTCGAACGGGATGTTTCTTTCTTCGAGTTCAATTTCCAGTGCCTCCTGATACACCGCCTCAAGAAACCCCGGACCAAGTTCTCGGTGTACCTCAATTGCAGCACCCACAATTGAAAACACCTCTTCCTTGAACAACAATTCAACCATTATTAGCGCTCCTATTGTTCTTTCTCTTATTTTCCTTCTTCCTTCTTCCTTCGTGAACTTCGTGTCCTTCGTGGATCACTCTCTTAGGAGAACATCACACACCAGCCGCATTTTTTTGAGGATACGGCGGAAAAGGTTGCTGTTCTGTGCCAGGCTGCGCAGGCGCACGATCATGCCACGCTCAAGCCGGTAGCGGGTTATCTTTGGTGGCTTTGGTGGTTTGACGTTATCTCCGGCTTCGTCCAAGGCCTTCCACAGCGTATCAACCGGATAGCCCAACGTGGCAAGGTCGTCAGGATGCACAGCTGCAATCATCTTCCTGGCCAGGGTGAGTTTACTGCTGTCTGTGGCCAGTTCCGCCACCCATTTCTTCACCGAAGCCGTGGTGGGGCGTGTGTGCTGCGCCACGCCGATGGGATCGCCAAGCCCTTTTGTTTCCTGTTCCTCTTTCTTTTCGCCATAATTTATGGCATCCGGCTCATAGGGAACACCGATATGGGCGCATATCTTTTCAAACCAGGGCTCCGGTTCGCGCACCAGCTGTTCATACCGCACGTGAAACGCCCGATCATTGCCACTACGCAGGAACGCTGCCAAAGCGGGCACATACCGTTCGATAATCGGGTTGAAGTCATGAGCAACCCGGTAATCCCCATTGAAAAAGGAGTTGGCGTATGAAGAAAATATCGCAAGGGGATGCCGGGTGAGTACAATGTAGGCGGCATCAGGATAGACTTTTGCCATGAAGGGCAGCACAAGCCCGTATGCAGGCGTTTTGTCCAGACAATAAGGTTTGTTGCCTTTGGCCTGGGTGAAGCGACTGTACAGTACGTCACAATAGGCGCGACACGCATCCCAGTAGTCCTGCTCCCCCTGCGGCAGCTGCGCCACAAAGCCCTTCTGCGCTTCTGCGGCGAGGATATGGTCATAGGGCGCCTTATCCACCTTGTCCCAAACACCCAAGTGCGCCAGCGGCGTCAGTAGATGTGGCTCCGGACCTCCCTGAATCTGGGAATGCGCAGCAAGCATACGCTCAAGCATAGTCGTCCCGGAACGAGGCGCGCCAATAACAAAAATAAGGTTAACCGTAGAAGAATTTGTATCCATGTCTACCTACCCATCTGTTTACATTTGAAAAACAATGGATACAATAGTAAACCCTTCACTGACTATAAGCCAAACGAATAAATGTGTTCTTTCTCAGGCGCGCATTCGAATCTGCGCCTGCTTGGAATTGGCCTTAACCGAAGACTTAATCCAAGATGCCGAAGGGCTGTATTATGAGCAGTGCGCCACCTATCAATGCCAGCAGAATGATCATAGCCCAAAAGAGAATGCCGCCGAAGGGGAAAATCTGGTGAAAGGTACGCACCTGATAGATTATCCAAGGTAAGGTTACAATATCTTTCACGCCGAATTTTTCAAGAGTGCCCGGTGCAACCCAAAATTTTCCGAGAGTGCCTGCGGGCACATAGCCCACAATATAGTACAAACCATCAGCTGGCAAGGTGATTTCCTGCATTTCGAACACCCAGGATTCGGTGCCAGTGAATTCCTCGTCATAAATTTCCGGTTCGGTAATATGATCCGTGGTATAGAGAATGCCGCCGTAGCCTGGCGGCAGTTCAAAAGGAACACCTTCCACAGCAGGCAATTCCTGCCCCAGCAGGGCAAAAGCGGGCCGATACTCCTCAAGACCCTTGATATAGGGAACGCCTACCTGTATCGAGGCAACATCGCCCGCCTTCCCTTCAAAACTTAGCCATATCGTCTCCCTACCGGGTATAACAGTGTGATATACCACTTGCGAAACATTGATATCCCCTATCGGTATGGCTGTTGACACATCATTGTGGGCGTCTTGATTAGGAATGTATCGGTGCGCCCAAGAATTTCCTGTTACGCACACTGTTATCGCTGCTATGATCATCGCAACTGCTATATGTCTCATTGTACTGTTTTCCTATAAGTTGTCTTAATACTTCCGCTACGATTAACAAAATACCTGTTGGCATTATTTCATATCCTCGGGATATTTTTGGCAGGTGTGGTTTTCTCCCACCATACTTTTTACGTTATATAGTAAAGGGTTATTTGCTCTCCTTAGAACAACGAAAAGGTTCCTTTAGTGCTTAACTTCACATTGACAGTCTTTGGGTTGGCAATCCTGGTGCTGGGCGCCGAATTGCTGGTACGCAATGCTTCGCGATTGGCATTTATGTTGCGTATACCCCCGGTAGTAGTTGGCCTGACCATTGTCGCCTTCGGAACCAGCGCCCCGGAATTGGCCGTCAGTATCAAGGCGGGCCTAACCGGTCAGGCAGAGATTGCCGTTGGCAATGTAATGGGCAGCAATATCTTTAACATATTGTTTATTCTTGGGGCATCTGCATTGTTTACACCCCTTGTGGTAACCCAACGACTGGTACGTCTTGATGTACCCGTGATGATAGTGATATCTGCGCTAGCATGGTTCCTCGGTAGAAATGGCGTAATAGGCCGGGCGGAAAGTCTGGGCATGCTTGTTCTGCTGGCGTTTTACATTATTGGCCTTGCCACATTTTCACGGAAAAAGGCGCCCCCCGCGCCCGAAGCGAAAAATGACTTGACAGAGAACCAATTCTGCTTCAAAACGCTTTTGCGTATGACTACGGGTATTCTCCTGGGGCTGCTATTGCTGGTGCTCGGTGCGCAATGGTTTGTGAATGGTGCCGCCGCCGTTGCCCGACTCTTTGGAATAAGCGAACTGGTCATAGGATTAACCTTGGTTGCGGTGGGAACTTCGCTGCCGGAACTGGCTACATCAGTTGTGGCAAGTGTGCGCGGGGAACGGGATATTGCCGTGGGCAATGTGGTGGGCAGCAACATATTCAATATTCTTTGCGTACTCGCCGTTGCCGGTCTCGTGTCACCCACGGGAATAGTGTTATCCGAAGGCGCTCTCGCATTTGATTTCCCCATCATGCTGGCGGTTTCATTGGTGTGCCTTCCCATTTTCATCACAGGAGCCATTATTTCAAGGACCGAAGGCTTTTTCTTTCTGTTCTATTACATGCTCTACGGGTTGCTGCTATTATTGCGTGCCACACAATCTCCCATGTTGCCGCTGGCAAATAATGTAATGCTTTACGGGGTATTGCCTGCAACTGGGCTTCTGCTCCTTTTTTCGCTGGGATGCGCCTATTTGGAAGTCGTCGCCTTTGCTAATACCATGGCGGATGATGTGTCTTATGCGGCAACTTACGCCGTCAAAAATGCCCGAAAAATTCTGGTGTTGATAGCAGGCGTAACCCTGCTGGTTGTTGGTGTTGCCATGATGGTGCTGCCGGGACCGGCCACAGTGGTCATTCCGCTGGGCCTTGCGTTGCTGGGAACAGAATTTATCTGGGCGCGCCGTCTGCTGAAGTACATACTGGATGAAGCAAAATCTGCGGTGCATCGGCTGACAGGGCAGGAGGACGACAAAGAGTAAGCGCGCGTATTTACCCGCAGGGGGGCGTAAAGGTATACTAG
>CAZBNU010000168.1:4479-9169 GCA_964493075.1 uncultured Nitrospirales bacterium
TTGAATAACGGAAGGTGTCGTGATAACAGTTGCGCATGGATACATACGGTTTTCAGAAGCCGAGGACGCATTCTTTCTGCGTGATCTCTATCTGAACGCGCCGAAACGGGCTGCGTTGCTGGATACCCGTCGCGAGCCGCTGATGCCTACCGTGTCGGAGGTGCGTGAGTTGCTTGCCAGAAAGGACGCCGCCCACGGACTGATGTATACCGTTGAAGACACTACAGGCGCTCTCAAAGGGTGGTGCAGCCTTCGTGGCGTGAACTATGAGGCAGGCTACGGGGAACTCATGTTTCTTTTCGATTCTGAAGAAGACTACCATAACGCAATCGCAGATGAAACGATGGGATATCTTCTGGGACGGGCTTTCAGGCAATTCAATTTATATAAGGTGCTGGTATTGTGCCTGGATATGGAACAGGCATTGATGCAGTATCTTGAACGAAAGGGGTTTTCCCAAGCAGGTACGCAACGCCAGGCGCTTTTCAGCGGCGGTTCGTGGCATGATTTGCATATTTTTACGTTACGATCTTCAGATTATAAGAGACAGGAAAAGAACGAGGCGGCAGGAGCGATCAGTTCATGAGTTTTGTTACAGACACCTATTTGCGCAGAGCAGAACGTGACGATCTCGATACCATTCTGGCGTGGATGGAGGATGCGGACTTCAGGTTCTTCCTCTATGGTGATGACGCGCAATCTTCACGACAGACCCGTGAGAAAATTATAATGATGCTTGGACGCGGTGCGGGACAGGCCATGCCGCCAGCCGTATATCTGCTTATTGAATCAAAAGAGGATGGGCTTTTGGGCATGGTCTCCCTGCAAAACATTTCCTGGCGGAACCGCTCATGCAATCTGGATGTGTATGTGGGCGCGAAGCAGAAGCGCAACGGTACAGTCGCGGCTCTGGCAGTATATCGTGCCCTTGAATATGCTTTCGATGAACTTAACTTGCACCGCATCAACGCGTTTATCTATGGATTTAACAAGCCTTCCTGGCGTGTTTTTGAAAAGGCAGGCGCAGTACGCGAGATGACTCTCGAAAAACATGTTATGCGTGATGGCGCGCTGTACGACGCCTACGGCTATGGGTTGTTGCGGGAAGAATTTGACGAGGTAAGACAGCGCTATGGCCATGCAGCGAAGGGAATATCGTTACAGGCCATGATTGAATCGCTGGCAACGGCCGGAGGCGATACGCCTTGATGTGGCTGTTCATCACGATATGGTTGGCCTATACGGCCAATGCGTTCTACAGAAATCTGTACGGGCAAGAAAGGCCTTCCTTTATCGGCCATGTACTGCAGTTCGCGCTCCTGGCGATGGCAATACTCTGGGTGACACGACTGGGGCTCTTTAGCCGATGGTTATGGTCGCCTGTGGATGTTGTTGTCGGGCTGATTTTGGGACACCTGCTCTTTTCGTTTTCTCTGCTCATCACACACCAGCATGCCGGGGACGTGCTGCGGCACAGTGTGGATGTGCACGGCATTACCGCCTTTCTGAAGGTTTCCCCGGAACTGATTTTTCGCTTTGCCGGCGTCTGCATCATAGAGGAATTGGTCTATCGCGCTGCGGCACAGGACATCCTCACCCTAAAACTGGGACATCCCCTGCCCGCCATGATTATCACCGCGTTGTTCTTTTGTGTTCTCCATCAGCACTTCTTCAGGAACGGCTGGGCATGCGCCGCAGAGTTTTTCCTGTTTTCACTGGCCATTGGCGTGGTATATTACTGGACTTACAGTCTGACCATCGTGGCGCTGGCACATCTGACGCGCAACCTTGAAAGTGCCTACCTGGAATATTGCCTTCTCCTTGAGGAGGGCAAAGACCCGGAGGATGCATTGTGCATGCTTGGCAAGTGTCGCGCCGCACCTGCAACGGAGAACCCATGACCGAACAACCATTAGTCGAATTGCGACACATACATAAGGTATTCACCACCCGGCACGTTCTGCCGGTGGATGAGGATACGCGCAAGCGCCGCTTGTTCAAAAAACGCGATGTGAGCGCAGCGGACGATGTTTCTTTTGAAATTCAACATGGCGAGATTTTCGGACTGCTGGGCCCGAACGGCGCTGGCAAGACTACCATGGTAAAAATGATTTCCGGATTGGTGCGCCCTGATAAGGGCCAGGCGTTTGTGGACGGTCTGGACGTGGAAAAGAAGCGCAAGCAGGTGTTGCGTCAGGTGGGCGTGGTGCTCGAGGGCACACGCACCAGCATCTGGCCGTTGACACCTTTTGAAAATCTGGTGTATTACGGCATGTTGAAAGATGTTCGCGGTCCGATCCTGAAACAGCGCGCCCATGACCTGCTGGACTTCATCGGCCTGAAAGAAAAGAAGAATGTGCAGGTGCGGCGTCTGTCCCGAGGACAAAAACAGAAACTGGCCATCTGCATTGCGCTCATCGCAGACCCACAGGTGCTGTTGCTGGATGAACCCACCACAGGGCTCGATGTACAGAGCAGCCGCGCCATCAAGGATCGGGTCATGGAAATGACGCGCGGCCAGGGGCGCAGCGTGTTGGTGACTACCCACGACATGCACGTGGCCCAGGAACTATGCGACCGCATCGGCATCATCAACCACGGCAAATTGATTACCTGCAAGCCTACGGAAGAACTGCTGGAAGTGTTTTCCGAACAGATTTTTGTGTTCAAAGTGGACCGACAGCCCGCTTCGGAAGTATTTGAAGTTATTCCCGGTGTGGTGCGCGTTGAAACCGAAGACGGACTTGACGGCCCGGCGCTCGTCGTGCATCTGTCGCCTGAGGTAGAGCTACGCTCACGCGCTCTGTATGATGTTACCCGACAACTGGATCAGGATAATTATCAACTGCGCGCCATCGCGCAGCGCCAACAGAATCTTGAAAGTATTTTCCTGCGTTTGACGGCTGAGTCAGACCAGGGATCGCTATAAACGAAAGGATTGTCATGTCATTTTTACTGGTAATGAAGGCGGAGATCGTTCGCTCTTTTATTATCATGCGACGCTACTGGTTTCGCACAATCACCGGTATGGTCATCGGCTATGGCATGTTGATGGTGCTGATCGCCGGATTCATATACAGCCGTCCGGGGGTGGAAGAAAATCTGAACAAGTTTGATGATCCCACCGCCGCCACCAATTTTGTGCTGGGCTTTATCATCGGCATGTTCGCCTTTGGCGTGGTGGGCATGTTTACCCAGGGCTTGCAGGGGATGGCGGCGACTGGCGTGCTGGAACAACTCTGCATGAGTCCTCACGGGCTGGCGGTCAATTTTCTGGCGCAAACCGTTGTGGGTTCCATCGCCTCCATCATTTCATCCGGGGTTATGGTTTTCGCCGTGACCTGGAGCGTGGGGGGAATGCTGCACTGGGATACTATTCCTATTTTCGTTCTGTTGGGGCTGACTTTCTTTAATCTGGTAGGTTTCGGTTTCATGGTGGGCGGGCTGGTGCTGGTGTTCAAGCAGGTCGGGCAGGTGGCCATTATCCTGCGCATGGGGCTATTCGCGCTGGCGGTATTTGCCCGTGAAGAGATTCTGAATCAGGCATGGATCGTGTCCTTCATGCTGCATCTGTTGCCCATCACGGATGCCACGATATGCCTGAAGTATGTGCTCATCAAAAACCAGATGGTCACCGTGGCTGGCGCAGATGGCGCGACCACCGAAGTCTTCCGCTCAGTCTTCCTGTACCCCTCCTTTTATTGGCTCATTTTCAGCTGCGTGTTGTGGACCGTAATCGGCCTGACCGTGTTCCGCTTTATGGAGGACTACAGCCGGTCCAAGGGCACGTTGGGGAGTTACTGATGCAATCGCCTCTGTTGCATAAATTCCAGATTGGCGACAAGCGCTTTGTGATAGACCCCACCACGTGTTTTTGTTTTGAATGCGACCACATTTCCTGGGATGTATTGGAATACTATCCACGTGAGCCGATAAACAGGATTTATCATCTGCTGGAACAAAAGCATCCCCGAAAGGAGCTGGAAGAGGTGGTCGGGGAACTGGAATGGCTGCGCGTCACCAAGGCAATTCTTATTACCCCCAAGGACGAAGACCTGCTGAAGGAAGCTGCGGAGACGCCTGACCTCAAAAAGATTGCCCTGGTAACTGCCGTCGGTTCAATACCGTTGGCATCGCGGGTAGCATCCGCAGGCACGATGCTGCTGGCGGGTTCCGGAAAGAATACCGAACTGCAATTGATTCTGGTAGATACTCCTGATTCTACTGAATGCACCGAAGAAGTTGTCATTTCCCTGAAGGCATTGAAACAAGCCGCCAGATTTATGGGTAAAAACCTCAGCCTTGCTGTCCGCGTCGCCCTGCAGCAAGCGCAAAAAACAAACGACACCGTGCAATACAGCGTGGAAACCACGCTTCGGGAGGATGCGGAAAGTGCCGCGGCAGTTCGGGAAGTGTTGGCATTGGCCCAGATCAAATTCGGGAAAGTGGCGGATGCGTTACAACGGCTTTCCTGTGCTGCACGAAGTGTTCTGGTTGCCTGTCCCAAGACCGGAAATTTTGAAGGGCTCCTTAAAACGCTCTACGAAGCGGGGTTCAGGGAGGTGCATCTGGACATACTTGCCTTGTACGCCCAGGTTGCCGAATTGACTCCTGAAGCGGTATCGGAATCCCTCCGCGAAAATGTGGCGTGGTATGGACAGCATCTTTTGCAGGGACATCCGTTCAGGGT
>CAZBNU010000169.1:0-9165 GCA_964493075.1 uncultured Nitrospirales bacterium
AGCCGGCGCATGACATTGCTGTGATGTGCGGGATTGGGCAACACCGGGTAGTGGGCAAGCACCACGACGCGACCCTCAGGAGCTTCCGCAAGGAGATTTTGCGCTTCCACAATTTGTGACGATGTGATATGTCCCCGTGAGCTGAGTATGTTGGGACGGGTTGTGGGGAGCATCAGCAGCGGGGTTCCGTCAGGCAGAAAAGTCAGCATGGACTTATGCGGGCGTGCGAGCCGTTCCCCGAAGTACTCGTTGAAACGACGCTTTCTTTTAGATTCGAATGTGTATACATCGTGATTGCCCGGGGTTAGATAGACCGGAACGCCTGACTGGCCAAGTGTGTTCACGAAAGTAGCCGCCATCTGGTATTCTGCCGCGGTGGCAGTGGTCGTTAAATCGCCGCCAATCAACAATGCATCCGCCTGCAGCGACGGAAACAGATCAATGAATGCTTGCGCCCGTTCCTGACGCACGTAATGCTGGCGGCGCAGCAACAGGTTCAGATTGCCCAGAAAACGCTTGTTGCAAAGTTGCAGTGGATTGTGGACTATCTGCCAGAAATGCAGGTCCGTTATGTGAATGATGCGTGTCATACAGTAGTTTTATGTGAATGACGGTAGTGGTAGTATGTTTGCAAATTCAACTTCTTGTTTTTGATCGCGGTCTCGATCCTATAACCTATTAATCCAGCGCTGGATGCACCACTTCGCCGCGTTGTTGGGCGAGTACGTTTTCGTAGGCGCCAAGGAACTCGGAGTTGGTGTCAAGCCAGACAACGACACGTCGATATTCTTCTTCGTTCAGTCCTTTGCCGCAGTCCGAATTTTCCAGCCGGTCGAGTAGTTTGGAAGCGAGCGCGCCGACCTTGCCGGGATAACTGCGTGCGCCGTTTTCCTCAAAGGAACCGTTCCAGACATTGTAGTAGAAGCCGTATTCCTTTGCCAGATGATTGTAGGAGCGGGAGAAGCCGTTCTCTTCAATGTCGCCGCGCAGGTCCAGTCCACCGTCACTGCCATTGTGACAGGACACACAACTCCTGTCCAGTACCGGCTGCACCAGACGCACATAGGAGAAGGGGTTGCTGCCTTCGGGTTCGGGGGTGATGGGCGAGGGCTTGCGCAGGAATGCCAGTGGCTTCTCGTTGAACTGGGGCGGCGCACCATGTTTCTCTTCGTGACAACCGATGCAGGTGAGTTGTTCGCCGGGATGCACATAGGTGATGGAACGCATGGACTGTACTGCGTGGCCTTGCGCATCCAGTGCCTGGAAATACAGAGACTTGCCTACGGGTGCTTCAAAATAGGCGCTGCCGTCCGCTTCCACGGGAACCGTTCCCAGAATGGCGCGGGCATTGGATTGCTGCGCCACGCCGATGCGCGGGTCGTTCGGTGCAGGCGTGGTTTTCGGCAGCAGATGGATAATGCGCAGCGCCTCAATTTTGGCGTCTTCCGGCCATTCCATTTTGCTCTCGTACACATTCATAACGCCAATGGTGGCCTGTTTCTCCTGCTGTGTTGCTTGCTGTGCTGCGAGCGTTTGGGTGGTGGCTTCCGGGATGACCGGCGGCATGGGGCGGGGCTGGAAGGGCCGGACACTAACGCAAGAGATTTCCGGATCGCGGTAGATCAATTCGCGGTTGCCGTCGCTGTCCACCCAGAAGATGCCGCGATTCTTCGCCTCACCATCATACACGCAAAGGTAATCCCGTTCACTCAACGGCCAAGGCGTTCCGTATACCATGACTTCTTTCATTTGGTCGTACCCTTTACCGGTTTCGGATTCGGGGAAGGGCACATCCGGTGTCAGACGGGTCAACTGCGAAGTGTTTCCGTTATCTTCGATGTGTGGATCAATCAGGATCAGGGATCCAAATTCATGGCCGTGGTGGCCTGCTGCAACACCAACATACTTGTGAGAATCGGGAATGGCCCGCAGGCGCATTTCAATCCACGGACGGCTTTCACGGTGGGGATAGGGGTAGTTACCGTGATTGCTGCGCGGGTCGCGCCCGTCCGGGTAGCAGAACCACTTGTGATGGGCAATGTCCGAGTCGCGGTCTACGTAGTCCCAGCGGGTGTATACAATCATACCGTCATTATTTACGCTGGGGCCCCACTCGTGGGTTTCGTGATAACTCAGGCAGATGATGTCGCTGCCATTGGGTTCCATGGAAAAAAGCGTGTAGGTGGGGCAATGCCGCCCACAGCGCAGGAACCCGCCGCGCCGTTCTGATATGAACGCGATGCGCCCGCCCGGCAGCACACAGGGGTCAAAATCGTTTTCCGATCCGTCTGTCAGTTGCTCAAGGCCGGTGCCGTCTGCATTCACCCGAAAGAGATGATAACTGGTTTCAGGCGTCCATGCTTCTTCTGGTGTTGGCGTACCCGTTTCAGGCTGTCCCGGTGTACCCGTTGCCTGACTGTAGGCAAAATACAGGGTTTTAGCGTCAAAGGTCAGGTCGGGAGAAACAAAGGAGCCACCCTCTAATTTCTGCCCGGCAAGCCGCCCTTTTTCCACCACGGCATTTTCCAGCAGGTTATATAGCCGTTGTTCGCCGTCAAAGGGATTTTCAAGCACATAGATGCCGCCTCCAGGTACGGCATTGAAGCCATAAAACTGGTCGCACATGTGGAAACAACCCGATGCGTCGTGACGCTTCACAAACAATAGTTTGCCTATATCCTGCAACAGCGGATTGCGGAAGGCAATGTTACGCAGGATGTGGCGGGCATTGAAATACAGTTCACGTCGCACATCCAGCACGGGCATCTCTCCGCTCTGTTGCATCGCGTCAAGATGCTGCTGTAATACCGTCAATTGTTCCGCTGCTTCTGCGATTTCCAGACGTGTTGCCAGTGTTGTCGCACGGAGTAATACATCCGCGGTATGGGCCAGCGAGAACTGCATGTCCTCGGGCAGAATTGTCTTTGAAGCAGGCGCTTTGGACCATTCGCTGATGCTTTTCTGATCCGCAGGTTTGCCCAATGCGATATTGGTGTCTGGGTCATTTGCGGCAAATACCTCAACTTCCACCAACGCAAAGGAACATTTTCCGGGGACCATCAACCGCACAATACGCGCATCCACGGGTTCCTTATTAAAAGTGACTACGAGCGGTTTTTCTTCTTTCGCGCCATAAAAGGTGGGGCCTTGGTGTTCGTACACGGTGTTGAACGCGGCCCCACCTTCGGATACCAGCACATTGATGTTTCGTGTTCTACGGGCAGTACCGCCCTTGGTGCGGTTGTACACCACAACACGGTCGAGGCGGCATACCTCGCCGAGGTCTACCTGCCACCAGGCATCCGTTTCATCGGACGCGGTATGGAAGCCGTACTCTTCGGTTTTGTCGCCGTCCACCGCCCCCAGGGCGTCCATAGCCGTTGTTACTTCTGTCTTTGTCTTATTGAAGCGCCAATCATCAGCCACCCATTCCGCTTCCACCAGTATTTGCTGTTGCTTCGCGAGGGGCAGGTCTTCATTTTGTCCGACTGCAGACGTGCTGCCGAGCAGAAGCATACTGGCGACAACGCATAGTGTGAATCTATTCATCTGAATTCTCCTATATGTTCTCAGGGGTGTCATGATTGATTATTTATAACTCTGTGCCTGACTCTGACATCTGCGTTATTTTAACATATCACGGCATTTGACTGCGTCTGTGCGGAAATGGTTTGCAGAAACACCATTAACGGTGGTAGTCTTGTGGCTGGTTGGTATCCATAGAATACAGGAGAAATGAACATGATCTGGTTATGTGTTGTATTTGCGGCTCTAGGTGCAGCAGAATCGTCTGCCGAAGAAGTTCTGGTTGATTTTTCGCAGGAGTCGCTGCCCGGGTTTGTGCAGTTTAACAACACCATACCCGGTGAAAGAACGAGCAAAACGGGGATTGTCACAAGTAACGAAGGGGACGTGCCTGTATCCCGCTTTGCGGGCTTGGAGATAGTGTTTTCCCACAGCGACTGGCCGAATGTGTTGCTAAAAGCGCCGGAAGGCGGTTGGGACTGGTCGGCCTATGACGGTGTGGGATTTACGGTTTTTAATCCCACCGATGTGGCGGTTTCTGTTGCAATGCGTCTGGACAACGAAGGGGCGAATGGCATGGACTTCTGCAACAACCTGCGCAGTACGGTACGGCCCGGATCGCGGCTTGATTTTAATATGTTGTTCAATCGTGCTGGCGACAAGAAACTTTGGGGAATGCGCGGCACTCCCGGCGCAGCGCAATATGGCGAAGGGAAGCCGCTCGACCTGGCCCGCATCACGGCGGTGCAGTTGTTCCTGCCGATGCCGGACCGGGAAAACAGGTTGATCTTTGAGAAGGCTTCTTTGATCAAACTCGATGGCGACAGCGGCGCTGGCGTGCGTTTTCCTTTTGTGAACAAGTTCGGCCAGTATATTCACGACGAGTGGCCGGGGAAGTTGCATTCCGAAGAGGAGTTTGCTGAACGTGTCGAACGGGAACGATTTGCCTGGGGGAGAATGCCGCAACTACCCGACCGCGATCGCTTTGGCGGCTGGGCAAACGGACCCAGGCGTAAGGCTACGGGCTGGTTTCGTACCGAAGAAATCAACGGCAAGTGGTGGTTGATTACGCCCGAAGGTACACTGTTTTTATCACTCGGCATCACCTGCATCGGCACCTGGGAGCGCACCTTTGTAGAAGGCCGCAAGGATTGGTTTGAATGGCTGCCCCCCGAAGATGATCCGCAGTTCGGCGGGCTGTATTCGCACATGAAGGGGGCGCACAGCATGGCGGATCCCATTGGTGGCGAAGGCAAGGCTTTTGGCTTTTATTCCGTGAACCTCATCCGCAAGTATGGTGCCCAGTGGGCAGAGCAATGGCGTGAGAGCGTCTATCCGCGTCTGCGCCATTGGGGATTCAACACCATCGCTAACTGGAGCCAGGAAGATGTGTTGATGAACAGTGACCTGCCTTTTGTCGCCAGCACGGGCTTGAGCAAGGTGCGACTTATCGAAAGTGCACGTGGTTACTGGCGTAAAATGATGGATGTCTATGACGTTTCCTTTACGGAGAATGTCGCTGCTACCATTAAGTATATTGCCGCCAAATACGGGGAGAATCCGTTGTGTATCGGCTATTACGTGGACAACGAACTGGCATGGGAAGGGGTCATCGAAGGCGTGCTTTCCAGCGCGGCTGAGCAACCCGCCCGACAGGCGTTGCTGGCATTTCTGCAGAAGCGGTACGAAACCCTAGATGCGCTGAACACGGCATGGGGCGTATCCGTGGATTCCTGGGATGCCATAAATAACGCATCCGCCGTCAATGAAACTGCGAAGAAAGATATGTCAGATTTTTTGTATGAATTTGCCCGACAATACTTTTCCGTCATCCAGAGTGCCATAGATGAACACGCGCCCAACCAGCTCTATCTGGGCTGCCGCTTTGCCAGTGCGCCAGACGAAGCGGTGCGCGCCTGCGCCGATGTGGCGGATGTTGTTTCCTGCAACCTGTATTATTCCAGTATTCCCCCGGACAAGTATGCAGGCACGAACAGTCTTGGCAAACCTGTCATGATTGGCGAGTTTCATTTTGGCGCACTAGACCGGGGCATGTTCCATACCGGGCTGGTGGGCGCCAAAGATCAGGCGGACCGCGCCGCACAATACAAGCGGTATGTGCGTAGTGTTGCGGACAATCCGTCTTTTGTAGGCTGCCACTGGTTCCAGTACATTGACGAACCCATCACAGGACGCTGGTTCGATGGGGAAAACTATAACATTGGTTTCGTGGACGTAACCGATACGCCGTATCCTGAGATGGTGGAAGCCGCACAGGAAGTCCATGCGGAAATATACACGCGCCGTTACGGGCGCAAAAATAACAGGTAAACTACATGATGGAACAAGCGCCAAAATATTCGTTTGTTTTGCCCGCCTACAACGAAGCAACCAATGTTGCGCCCATGACCGAACGGCTGTGCGCTGTTGCCGGAAAACTGGACGGCGCCGTGGAGATTCTCTGGGTGGATGACGGCAGTACAGACGGCACAGCGGTTGTCTTGGATGAACTCGCTGCCGGAAATCCCGCTGTCCGGGTGCTGCATTTTTCCCGGAACTTCGGGCACATGGCAGCGTTATGCGCCGGACTCGAAGCGGCACGCGCCACCCATGCCGTTATTACCCTCGACGCGGACGGACAGCATCCGCCGGAACTAATTCCGGGCATGGTACAAAAGTGGCGGGACGGCGCGGATATTGTACAGACCATCCGTGGCGAAGCAACTGATTTGGGCATTGGAAAACGGATGACATCCCGTGGATTTTATGCGGTGTTCAATCTGCTGGCAGATACGGACATTCCCGATGGCGCGGCGGACTTCCGGTTGCTCGACCGCGAGGTGGTAGATGCCTTGAACAACCTGCCGGAACGGGTACGCTTCGTTCGTGGTCTGGTACATTGGGTGGGTTTCAATCGGGTGATGCTCCCCTACACGCCCGAAGCACGTCTGTCCGGTGAAACCAAATATGGTATGCTGCGCATGATGTCCTTTGCTCTGAGCGGCATCACCAGTTTTTCCGTGCGTCCGCTGCGGCTCGCCTTTGTGCTGACCCTGCTGGTGGTGGGTCTGGTGGCGGTCTACTCCGGGTATGTGCTGCTCGCCATGCTCAGCGGAAAATTCCTGACACCCGGCTGGACCAGCACCATGTTCATAATCCTGTTGCTGGGTGCGGCGCAGTTGCTGGTCATTGGCATTGCCAGCGAATACCTGGCGCGTATGTACGTGGAACAGAAACAGCGGCCCGTGTATATCGTCCGAAAAGGGAGGGACGCAAGGGACTGAAGGGACGATGCCGTTTTCAAAGGTGGGTTCCGCTACGCTTCACCCAGCCTACAATCTTTTCCTACTTCTTGTTTTTCTTCTTGCTTTTGGGTCGTGTTTTTGCGGGAGTTGTTGGTTCCTGGACTGGGTAGGGTATCTCGCCGCGTCTGTGGGCGCGCACCCAGAAGAATATGCCCATTGCGAAAATGAACACGCTGTAGAACGTGCCCCGACTCATACCGAAAATAAGGGAGGCGTCGGGTTCGCGGAACATTTCGCAGAAGATACGGAAGATGGCATAAAAGACCATGAATTCACCGGTGATCTTGCCGGGGTAGCGGAAGGCATTGCTTTTCCAATAACGCAGTTGCAGATACACCAGCAGCACTGCGCCCTCCAGTGCGGCTTCGTATAGTTGTGAGGGATGGCGTGCTGGTAGCAATTCTACCGGTCCCACGCCGCTGCGGGGAAACACTACAGCCCACTTTACATCTGTTACGTGGCCCCACAGTTCGCCGTTGATGAAGTTGGCGATGCGTCCCAAAAGGATGCCGATGGGCGCCATGGGCGCGATCAGATCGCTGAACTGAAGCATGGACACCCCGGTGCGCCGGTAGATGTACCAGCAGGCAATAACCACCCCGATAAACCCACCGTGGAAGGACATGCCGCCATGCCATACCTCGAAGATGAACCAGGGACGGGCAAAGAATTCCGGTAGGGCATACAGGATGACATAGCCGATCCGGGCACCAAGCAACACGCCCAGCACCACAGCGTATAGCGCCAGTTCTTCCTGTTCCAGCGTAAAGGGCGTTCGGTTGTTCCGGATGCACACCCTGTGTATGATGATGCCAAACACAAAGGCCAGCACATATGCAAGGCCATAATAGCTTACGCCAATATCACCGTAAATATGGATCAGTTTTGGGTCGAGATTATGTATCCAATGTCCTGATTCGCTCATTAAAGCAAAAACCTCTCGTTTTGAAAATATACCGATTGATTAACAGCTATGTCGCATATTGATGTGAGACATAGCCAAAACCGGTGACGCGACTGTTTAACCCCGGCTCTTTTCCAACGCCTGTTCGATGTCGGCAATAATGTCTTCGGGCTCTTCGATGCCCACCGCCAGCCGAATCAGGGTGTCGGTGATGCCCAATTCGTAGCGTTCTTTTCGGGTGAGGCTGTAGTAACTCACCAGCGCCGGATGGGTGACCAGAGTTTCCACGCCGCCAAGGCTTGGGGCGATGTAGCAGAGTTTTAAGGCGTCAAGGAAGGCTTTTGCATTCTTGAGAGTTCCCTTGATGTCAAAGGAAACCACACCGCCGAATCCGGTCATTTGGGCTTTGGCGATGTCATGGTGGGGATGGCTTTTCAGTCCGGGATAATATACTTTCTTGATGTGCGAATGTTTATCCAAAACCTCGGCTACTTTCATGGCCGTGTCGTTCTGGCGTTCCATGCGCAGGGCGAAGGTTTTCATGCCGCGCAGCAGCAGGTAGGAACAGTGGGGATCAATTACGCCGCCCATGGCCTTGTGCAACGCGCGAATCTGGTCCACCAGTTCCGCCCGACCCAGCACCACTCCGGCAAGGATGTCGTTATGACCGGCAAGATATTTGGTGGCGCTATGCACTACGATGTCCACACCGTAATCGAAAGGACACTGGTTGTACGGTGTGCTGAACGTGGCGTCAATAAGGGTCATTAGGTTGTATTTTTTTGCCACATCGCGCAACCATTCCAAATCAAAGATGTTGAGATAGGGGTTGGTGGGCGATTCGCTGAAAATAAAGCGGGTATTGGGACGGATCGCCTTTTCGATGCCCTCGTAATCGCCGAAAGGCACGATGGTGCAGTCAATGCCGAAGCGCTGCAGGTAGGAACTGCAGAATTCCAGTGTTTTTTTGTAGGCATCGTCCGTGATGATGATGTGGTCTTCACTGCGCACCAGCGCGAGTATGGTCGTGGTGATGGCGCTCATACCGGAGGCGAAGAGGACGCAATCCTCCGCGCCGCACATGATGGCCATACGGTCCTGGGCGACCTTTTCCGTGGGATTGCCGTAACGCCCGTATTCGAAATGGGAATGGCCGTGCCGTGTATACGCCTCAATATGGGCCGTGTTCTTGAAGGCATAGGTGGACGTCTGCACAATGGGCGTGGTGATCGAGTCCGCATAACGGAAACGCTCTTCGCCCGCATGCACGGAAATGGTGGAGATGCCCTTGCCGGGCGTATTGCGAATGTCGATTTTTGTTTTCTTGATATTTTTCATGGAAACCTCGGCTTCACGGTTGAGTATCACTAAAGAGGATATGTACCTATTCAGTATACAGCCTTATCGCAGTCAACGCAAAATGGTTGTGCA
>CAZBNU010000170.1:0-9158 GCA_964493075.1 uncultured Nitrospirales bacterium
GCGGCATGGGTCTGCCAGGGTGCTTCCGGCAGATAGGCGCTGACCAAGGCAATGCGGCCTTCTTCCAGAGCGGATTTCCAACTTTCCGGGAACGGCCACGACACAATCCCTTGGGGTAGCATGACAACCGTATTGCCGCCGTCCTTTACGACAGTATCATGGGCAGCGTGGTCTACGCCTGCCGCACCGCCACTCACCAACACCTCCGCCTTTTGGATAATTGCCAATGCCGCTTTTTGTGCCGCTTTGACACCCCGCTTCGAGGGGTTCCGCGTTCCCACCACTGCCCCCGCGGTTTTGCGCAATAAACCCGGATTACCCTTGATGAACAATACAGGCGGCGTTCCTTCTCCAAGATAATGCTTTAGCGACTGCGGATAGGCTTCTTCAAGGACATGCACCATTTTCAACCCCTGGTGCCGCGCATATTCCACCTGCCTATCTGCCTCTTCAAACACATCATCACTGCACTGATTAAGCAGCACGGCAATGGCATTGTCCCACATGACAATAAGACGAAACCGGGTTTGCTGTCGTATCACCCTGAGCACAGACAACTCCAAACCAAACTGCTGAATATAATTGATCAGCCTGTTTACACGGGTATTGCCCATGCCCGGAATCATGCCTAGCCCTAGAACAGTAGCGTATTCATCAGCATTAAATTTATTGTTGACTTCTGACAAACTACCTATCCCCTTTTATGCTATCTATTTACCTGCACTTCGATTTCGTGTATAAATGTTTTTGAATGGCCCGGTTCGAGCATGACAGGTTTAGCCCAGACTTCGGCTTCCAGGTCGTTCAGGTAATCGGGGAAGGCATAGAGCCAGGCGAAATCCACTTCTTCGTCCGGGAAGCGCTGGATAATCTCCACGCCCTTGTCGCCGGCAAGGCGCCATTCGCCTTTGGGTGCGTCGGTGTCCATATATTTCTCGCCTTCGCGAAGTCCGGCTATGGCGGCCTTCAAATCGCGTTCCACATGCTCACCGCGCCGGTTTTCAAAAACAACACGCACGGAGTCCAAGGTTCCTAAATCAAAATTGGTATGGGTGCGCACAATGGTTTCACGGACACCACCGCCAAGATTCTCCAGCGTGGTAGCAATCTGAATCACGGGTTTGTTCTCGACCAGAGAAATTTTGCGACGGATAAGCCAACTACCGGTATCCACCAATAACGTGATGCTACTGGGCTGCTGTTCCTCAATGGCAAACTGGTAGAACATACCGTCAATGTCATAAATGCCACCGATGCGTGTTTCCTCGCCACCACAGAAGGGGAAAAACAGGTTGCGGGTGATGTTGTAGCCTGTGACACATTTTCCTGTGGCGCGGTCTGTGATGCGAAGCACCCTGCCGCCGAGGAAGGGGACAATGTCCGCTTCAAGTGCGTCGTTCTGTATGCGCGGCGCTTCAAGGGGCAGACTCAACGCCAGTCCCAGCATCATGAGTTGGTCCGGGTCGCCTTGTCGCTCGCGGATAGCCTGAAAACCATGTGCTTTCATGCGATCCAGAAAAACGCTTATCTCATCAAGGGGCGCTAAGGGCCCGTTAAACAGTAGTGTCTGATTTTCAATGCGGTACCCATTACGCGGGAATGTATAGGCATAGGTCAGGGGCATTCGCGCCACACGAACCCGTTCCAGCAGTTCTTCATCCTCAGCAACAGCCGCTTCAGCAGCATCAAAAAGCGCCACCGACCGTTCAAGCACCTCATCGGTCAGGTATCCCTGCGCGGGATTGGTATAGAGATGGTGGTGAATGTTTTCCTTTTCCACCTTACCTTCCAGCAAGGTGATGTACTCGTAGAGTGGCGTTGCTGCAGCGCCATAGTAGCCGTTAAGAAAATCACGCATGATCGCGTTGGCATCCTGGTCAGGGTTCCAGACCAGTTTCATGCCGTACCACGGACGCAGCAGGCTCCATTCGCCACCGCCGCCGCCATGCCCCATACCCTGCAGATAAATGCCTTCCACACCAATGTCCCGGTAAAAGCGCATATCGGATGCCATCGCCCGGAAATTGGGAAACGGATTGTAGTAGTGCGCAAAATCAACAATGTAATGCCAGATGTACAGATGTTTCGTAATCTCGGACCACTTCATGGCACGGCGCTTATAATCGGCATCCAGGGGACAGGTGGCGATGGGATGGCTGTCGCAGGTAGGGAACATGTGACACAACCACACGGCGATATTGGGATGCATCTTCATGTCCTGCGGCGGTTCTTCGGTATACATGTAAGCCAGTGTACCAATCAGTTTTTCGGGATACACCTTTGAAGTACGCTCGGCAAGCTGATTCAGAAACCAGTACTGCGTGCCGCCTAGCGTGCCGTATTGCTCGTTTATGGCCCTGCACTTTTCACATTCGCAGTAGTTGTAATAATCCATCTGGGAGAAATTGTGCTGCCGTGCGTTGGGTTGCTCCACCATGCGCTTCAACATCTTTTCCGTCACAATCTCCAGCACATCGGGGTTGGTCAGACACAGTTGGGTTTCATGGCTGCGCCGCACACCGCCAATTTCAGAAAAGTATTCCGGATGGGTTTCGAAATATTCTCCCGGAGATACATACCTGAAATAACTGTGACAACGCCCATCATGAATATGCTGAATACCAAAAGGGTGTTCCCCGTCACCACTACCGGAATTATCGCGCATCCGTATTCGGAAGGCTTCATCCCCGCCCGGCCACGCATAACTGGTGTGTCGCCATTGAAAAGCAGGGACGAAGGTTTTGTCCACCTTCGGCAACGGCACGTCATTCAACTGCGGGACATGGGTGACGCCCGGCGCATACCAACGCACACCGAGGTAAGTCTCCAGAAAATCATACACGCCATACAACGTGCCCGCCTCCGGTGTGCCAGCGATAAGCAGATGTTTACCTGCTGTTCGTATGATATAGCCCTGTTCGCCAAGATCAGCGATATCTGGTTCAATTCCAAGAGACGCTGTAACTTCCCCAAATCCCAGCACAATCATGAAATCGCCTTCGCCTTGCGTCACAATGGGCAAACTAACTCCGGTGCTTTTCTTCACGTATGACTGTAACTCCTCCGCCGCATATTTTTCCGATGGACTGGCGACATCGGAGATACATATTGTGTAATCGCTTTTCCCCTGACTGAAAAGATGGGTGGGTGGCTCTGCATAACCATGAAGAACACAAACGGGATAGAGCACCACACTAAGTAGGAACAGCAACATCACCCTGTTGACTTTCAAGTATTTACACGCCATTTTAGGTACCTCCGGTTATGCCCCTAGATGGTTACTGTCCATACCGTTGCTTTTACTGGCAGACAGGACGATGCTCATGATACCATGTAAGCGTATGTCGGTGACAAATGCGAAACTAAAACACTGAAGGAGCCCCCCTGATGATGTATTTACTTTGTATCAGCAGTATCATGCTGCAAGCAGACCAAGCGATGACAGTGGGCGAAGTAGAACTTGTGGCGGATGGCTTTATGTTTACGGAAGGCCCCGTCTGGGTGGATGCTTCCGACACACTACTCTTCAGCGATATCCCCGCCGACACCATATATGACCAGAACAAGGCCGTTTTCAGAAAGCCCAGCGGGCAATCCAACGGACTGACCCTGGACGGCGAAGGAAGGCTTATTGCCTGTGAGCACAAGAATCGCCGTATAACGCGCACGGAAAAGAATGGCGATATCACCGTGCTGGCCGATACATATGAAGGCAAACGCCTGAACAGTCCCAACGATGTGGTGGTGCGATCAGATGGGATTATCTTTTTCACTGACCCGCCTTATGGGCTTAAAGGAGGTCTGAAAGGGCCGGATGCGGAACTCGATTTTTCGGGGGTATACAAGATTGACGCAGACGGCACTTTAACCCTTTTGATGAAGGACTTTATCAAGCCCAACGGTCTGGCATTAAGCCCTGATGAAAAAGTTCTGTACATCGCAGATACAGAGGGCAAACATATTCGGGCATTTGATGTTACAGCAGAAGCTAAACTCGAGAATGGTCGCATCTTTTGCGAACTTGGTTCTCCTGACGGCATGAAAATGGACGTGAAAGGCAACGTGTGGGCAACAGCTTCGGACGGTGTCCGCATCTATAGTCCACAAGGCGAGCTGCTGGAAACCGTCTTATGCCCGCAAATGCCGGCCAACTGCGCGTTTGGCGGGAACGATTCCCACACGCTGTTCATCACCGCCCGCACCGGACTTTACAAAATACAAACCGTCAATGCGGGAATACGTACTGTCAACCACTAAACATAAAAAAAGAAGCTGTAGGCTGGGTGAAGCGGATGCGGAACCCACCTTTTATGCTACAATAAATACTTAGAACGGTGCGGGCATGTAGCCGTCTTCTGTATCTCCGGCAACGTAATAACAGCGTGAAGGTGCATTATACAACTGGATAATGCGTAGCAATTCAGGCAATGTGATGCGCCAGTCGCCAAGGTAGTCCGCATTGTGGGGCGGGCCGTCTGTAGGTCCTTCCCCGACATCATAGCCATCCACAGTGATCGCATTCACATGATAGGCACCGCTGTTATACAACTGAATGATTCGCAATAACTCACTGAGTGAAATACGCCAGTCGCCATTGGTGTCCGCCGTGTGCGTGAATTCCGGTGTAAGCATTTCAACAAGCATTGTGGGCACCATACCGCCACTATGCCGTACCCCCTCGTCCGTGGTGAACCCCACATGTCCCATAATGGAAACCATGCCGGAAGCGTCCGCAGGCGGCACCAATTCATAGGATAATGCCGCAGGAAACAGGGGGGCTTCGTCTTCCCAGACAATCGTCATCTTGTTGCCACCCGGAACAGATTCCACGGCCACCTGCGCGGTACCCTTGTTATGAACAGCGCCAACAGCCCACCCTTCGGGCAGCATTTCGGTAATACTGAACCGTGTAATGGGTTCAAGGCCAAATTTGTTGGAGGTAATACGGACCAGCAACGGTTCGCCTGGCACAAAGAAATTCCCTGCGACCGTACCGACAATTTCCCGGCTAAACTCTATGACCACATCAGAAGGCACCGCAGCCAGATAGGCCAGCCAATGCTCCAGTTCATCCCAAGTAATCAGGCCGTCACCATTAATGTCAAGAGCCATAAAGAGACGTTGTGGCAATGCAATGCGACTGCGTATCTCTTCATAGGAAAGGGCATTGTCCCCGTTGACATCCAGTATGCTGAACAGGCGTCGCAGCAATGCCAACAGATGTTCGGAAAGCATATCATCTGTCGGATAGGGCAGCACACCCCAATCCTCATCTATGGGTAACACCTCCAGATCGTCACAATAAAGAACACCATCGCCATTATAATCCACCATGGCCAAGGCTTCTGGCGGCAACATACCGTTCAAGTCTTCAGGGCTAATCGCCCCATCCTGGTCGAGGTCAATAATGCGAATGATATCGAAGGGCAAATCAAGCAACAACGCCAGCACTTCATCTTGGTCTGCGCTCTCGCTATCGTCGCGATCCAGAACAGCAAGCAGCATCGCCGCATACTCTGGTCCTGCCAACGTCTCTAATTCGTCAAAGGTAACGACATCATCCCCATCCACATCCAGGAACAACATGGCCGCGTAAGCCACAAAATACATCATGTCCGCCGATCCACATGCGTCTTCTCCCTCACCATGGGCAGGCGGCACCATGAAGTAGGCATAATCTTCGCAGTCAATGACGTTGTTTCGGTTGATGTCAAAATGGATGAACATTTCCGGCGTCAGATACCCTGAAGTTTCTTCGTACTGAATGAGACCGTCCCCGTTGGTATCCATGTATCCCATCACATCCACGCCAAGCAGATTAACAGCGCCAGCAACCTCAGCAGGAGACAACCGCCCATTAAAGTTGGAATCAAGCAGCATGAACATCATGGAGTCCATATCAGGATAAACAACACGAACCTCAGACAGAAACAGTTGTCCGTCATGGTTCGTGTCCAGCAGCAGCACCACGATCTCAGCCAGTGCAGGCACCACATCTGGAAGCGGACACGGCTCGTCCCCCAAGGCAGGAGTGCTCTGAAGCATGATGGCTCCTGCCAACAACACAGACAAAACAAACAGCATATACCTGTTTTTCATAGCAACATCCAATACCTGTAATAAGTACAACACAGAAAGGCAACACCCGCCACTGAGCGCAAAACAGGCTGCACTTCTCTATACCAATTCTACCACACTGCTGCCGAGGTGTCAACGCAGGCGGAGCATCAGGTTCTTAATATCATTGATGATAATATACATGGAAGGAACAATAAGTAGGACGATGAAGGTGGAAAACAGGATGCCGTAGCCGAGTGACAGTGCCATGGGTATGAGGAAGCGCGCCTGACGGGAGGTTTCAAAAATCATGGGGGCAAGACCGCCGAATGTAGTCAGGGTTGTAAGCATGATAGGTCGGAACCGCTGGGTGGCCGCCTTGTAAATGGCTTCAAGGGGCGGCACTCCCTCCTGTCGGTTATGGTAATTTGCAAAACTGATCATAACCAGCGCGTCATTGACTACTACACCTGATAAGGCCACAATACCGAACATGCTGGGAATGCACAAATCAAAGCCCATGATTAGATGGCCAAGAAATGCGCCTACAACACCATAGGGAATGCTCAGCATCACAATCAACGGCTGCAAATAACTCCGGAACGGTATGGCGAGCATGGCGTAAATGGCCAGTAATGCCAGCAGAAAGGTAGTTCTCAGACTGCCCATACTCTCCCGTATGTCCGCCTGGTGTCCTTCAAAACTATAGGTCAGCCCTGGATAACGCCGTATCAATGCTGGCAACACATTTTGCGAGATATCGGCAAGCACTTCCGGTGCGCGACTGCGGGGCGTTACATCCGCCGATACCTGTACCACGCGCCGCCCATTCCTGCGTTCAATGGTGGTATAGGCGCGTCCCCGTTCCATAATTGCAATATCCCTGAAAGGTACAAAGGTGCCGCTGGGTGTACGAATCATGAGATCGTATATCATCTGCTCCGACCTCCGGTCCTGGAGAGGCAGGCGTACCATAACTTTTATTTCGTTGCGGCCCCGTTGCTGACGCAACACCTCGGCACCGTAGAAAGCATTGCGCACCTGACGTGCAACATCACGCGCTGCAAGACCCAGGCTTTTGCCTTCCGGCTTCAAGGTGAAGTCTATTTGTTGCTTCCCGGGACGAAATCCATCGTCAACATCCTCAACACCGTCATACTCGGCCACATCAACCGCCAAGTCTTTGCTTGCCTGTTCAAGCGTTTCCATGCTCCGATGGCTCAATTCAACTGTGATGGGACGCCCACGCCCGCCAGGCCCACCCGTATCAGCGGCAAAACGCATGTACTCCAGGCCGGATATTTCACCTACAAGTTCACGCCAACGGCGGGTAAACTCCTCCGTACCCATAATATTTTCTCTAATCTCGGGGTCTGCCAGTGAAGCGCGTACACGCCCAACATGTCCACCGCCATCCTGCCCTATATCGGTGGAAATGCTGACTAACAGTTCGGGGTGCCCGATTTCTTCTACCAGTCGCTTCGCGCCTGCCTCAATTTTTGCCACCGCAGCCTCGGTTCTTGCAACAGGCGATCCATAAGGAAGCATTACAGTAGCATCAGAATAATCAGACTCCACCACAGGAAATAATTGGAACCCCATGCGGCCACTGAAAGCATAGGAAGTAGTCAATGCTAATAGGCTCATGGCAAAAAGAATTGTCAGATAACGATGACGCATGGAAAAGGACAACACCGGACCGTAACGATGATAAATCCACCAGGTAAACCCGTTGCTAAAACCTTGTTGCCGTGCGTGAAGCCACCGATTGATACCTGTACGGTTCCGTTCCCGTTCGTGCCCCAGATGGGCCGGCAGTATAAAAACACATTCCAGCAGCGAAATTGTGAATACAACACAAACCACTACGGGGATCATTCGGAATATATTACCCGTGATGCCAGGGATAAAGTATATGGGCAGGAATGCCGCAATGTTGGTCAGGATACTAAAGGTTACAGGAACACTGACGTCAGCTACGCCCTTGATTGCCGCCGCCATCGGCGAAAGTCCCTGCTGCCGATAGTAGTAGATATTTTCCCCCACTACAATGGCGTCGTCCACCACAATGCCCAGGGCAATAATATAGGCGAACAGAGACATCATATTGATGGTAATGCCGACCACAGGCAGCAAAAGGAAAGAGCCCATGAAGGAAATCGGGATGCCCATCATCACCCAGAATGCCAGACGCGCTTCCAGAAACAAGCCGAGCAGCACCAGCACCAGCACCAACCCAAAAGCGCCATTCTTCAGCAGCAACTGCACCCGCTGCCGGTAGATATCCGAACGGTCCCATTCAATTGCTGTTTCCATTCCAGGGGGCATATAAGGCACAAACTCTTTAAGTTGCTCGCGCACCGCATCAGCCACCTGTATGGGCGTCTCATTTCCAATGCGGTATACCTCCAGCATCACCGCGTTACAACCGTTGTAGCGTGAGAATCGGTCTGTATCAGCAAAACTGTCATCTATACGGGCAATGTCTCGAAGCAATACCTTACTGCCATCCTCTGTAACGAGTACAGGCAGCTCAGCAAATTCCTTCCCATAATCCCGTCGCTCCGTAAGACGCACCAGCACCTCGCCAGCACCTGTTTTCAGGCCGCCCGCTGGAATATCCGCAGAGGAGGCTGCCAGGCGCGCCGCAATATCGGCAAGGGTAAGGCCATAGCGCCGCAATTCATCCTGGGAAGGCTCAATGCTTATCTCAAGCGGAGGCACCCCTTCAAGGTCTACCTGGGTAATGTCGGGAGACTGTAGCAAGAAATCCCGCAGATTTTCCCCTGTGCGATGAAGCACTGCGGTGGAAGCATCACCGTACAGCACTACAGAAAGCACCTCGCGGCGCACCTGGTTGATGCGCACCTCCGGCTCTTCTGCTTCCTCGGGAAAGGTGATGATGCGGTCTATTTCACTCTTCACCTCCTGGGCAAGACGATAGACATTTGCGCCCCGCAGTAATTCGATGAGGATATAGCCACCACTTTCCCGTGCGGTTCCGGTGATTTCGT
Organism: uncultured Nitrospirales bacterium; assembly: GCA_964493075.1. GTDB lineage: Bacteria > Hydrogenedentota > Hydrogenedentia > Hydrogenedentales > CAITNO01 > SLFT01. The sequence continues at coordinate 9,072 of CAZBNU010000170.1, forward strand.
AAACCCCATCAAGATTACGAACAGCCTCCTCGCCCACTGACTGCATTTGGCATATAGGCGTATTTCATACTTGCAAGATTCTCAAAG
>CAZBNU010000171.1:0-9142 GCA_964493075.1 uncultured Nitrospirales bacterium
TCCTCTTCTTCATGCAGCATTTGGTGTAGCACCAAAACCAGACGGTAAGCGGCGCTCAACAGGTCGGTAGATTTGTCAGGAAGAATGGTAACTGCTGGCTTGTCGCTCCAGGCGAATTGCAGGGCGTTGCCGTAAACGCTGCGCAACTGTGATTGCGCCGCAGGCGCAAGTGCATCAGTAGTTTCAAGGCGTATGATGATTTTTGCCGGGCCTGCTTCTATGCTTTCCGCCCGAATTTCTGCCGCCAGGGCACGTGTCTCCATGATTTGGAGCAACCGCAAGGTCGGCTTGGGAACAGGGCCAAACCGGTCTTTGAGTTCCGCCTTGAGTTCATCTATCTCTTCAATGGAGGTCGTTCCCGCAATACGCCGGTACAAAGTAATTTTCTGCGGCGCTGACTGCACGTAGGCATCCGGTATATAAGCCTCGGCAGCAACCTCGAAGGGCGGCAGACTTCTGCGGCGAAGCGGCTTGCCTTGTGCTTCCGCCACCGTTTCTGCAATAAGGTCTTTATAAGTCTCGTACCCCACGGAAGCAATATGCCCTGACTGGTCTGCACCCAGCAAATCCCCGGCGCCTCGGATTTCCAAATCGCGCATGGCCACGCGGAATCCGGAACCCAGCGCGGAAAAATCTTCCAGTGCTTTTAACCGCAGCTGTGCATCCTCCGAAAGCGCCCGGTCTCCGGGTATCAGCATATAGGCGAATGCACGGTGCTTGTAGCGTCCCACACGTCCACGGATCTGGTAGAGTTGGCTCAACCCAAATTGATCCGCCCTATCCACAATAATCGTGTTGGCATTGGGAATATCAATGCCCGACGCAATAATGGTAGTACACACCAGCACGTCTATCTCATGGTTCACAAAGGCGGTCATCACTTCTTCGAGTTCGTGCTTGTGCATCTGCCCGTGTCCAAGCCCCACCCGCGCCTGCGGTACCAGTTGATGGATGTAGCTCACCACGCGGTCAATGGTCTGCACACGGTTATGAAGAAAATAAACCTGTCCCTGCCTGGACAATTCCCGTTCGATAGCCTCACGGATAATGTTCTTGTCCCACGCTTCTATGCAGGTGTGGATGGGCAGCCGATCATTAGGAGCCGTGTTGATCAGGCTCATATCCCGGATGCCGATGAGCGAAAAATGAAGGGTGCGCGGTATGGGCGTGGCGGACATGGTCAGCACATCCACAAAGGTGCGCATTTGTTTGAGCCGCTCTTTGTGGCGCACCCCAAAACGCTGTTCCTCGTCTATGATAACCAAGCCTAAATCATGAAAGGAAACATCCTTGGAAAGCAACCGGTGCGTACCAATAACAATATCTGATTCTCCGGTCTTCAGACGATCGAGTACCGCCTTGATATCCTTCGGGCTTCGGAACCGGTTCAACACTTCAACCCGAATCGGATAATCGGCAAAACGTTCCCGAAAGGTGTTGTAATGCTGCTGCACGAGTACCGTGGTCGGTGCAAGCAGCGCAACCTGCTTCTTCTCCATGATCGCCTTGAACGCAGCGCGTATGGCAACTTCCGTCTTACCAAAACCAACGTCGCCGCAAAGCAACCTATCCATGGGCCGCAACGACTCCATATCGCGCTTGACGTCGTTAATGGCATGCTGCTGATCCGGAGTCTCCTCATACTCAAAGGCATCTTCAAATTCAATTTGCCACGGCGTATCCGCACTGAAAGCGTATCCGTCGCGATTTTCCCGGGCAGCGTACAGTTTCACCAATTCCTCGGTCATTTCGCGAACGGCACGCTTCACCCGCGCCCTTGTGCGCGCCCAACTGGCACCGCCCAATTTGTCCATCTTCGGCACCGCGCCATCGCCGCCAAGATACTTCTGCAGTTGGTCAAGGTGCGTTGCAGGCACGTAAATGGTATCACCGCCCGCATAATGAATCGCCAGATAATCGCCTGTGCGCCCCGGAAACTGGCGCAATCCCTCGTATCGCCCTATGCCGTGCAATTCATGCACCACATAATCGCCTGCCCGCAAATCACCATATTGGGTAAGGGCGCTTCCCGCTTCAAAACGTCGCCGTTTGCGACGCACATAGTGCCTACCAAATATCTCGCGCTCGCTCATCAGAACAAGTTTGTCGTTGGGAGCAACAAAGCCGGAACGCAATCTTCCCACCTCAACCGATATGGGCGAACGGTCTTTGTTGAGGCGGTACCCCTGCTCCTTTAATAACTCAAGAAACCGACGCTGTTCGCCTGGATTCACACAATAAATGCGCACAGCATAACCTTTGACTTCCCAGACGCGTAGCTGTTCCCAGAAAAGTTCCGGCTGACCGCCATAACTCTCCACGGAACTGGTGCGCATGGTGAACCGTGCCGCCGCATTACCGTCACGACGGGGCATCTGGCTCAGCGAAAGGCGGGAGAATTTCTCCAGACAGGAGTGCGCCTTTTCCCAATCCATAAAGTAAGGACTGTCGGCACACTGCGATGTGACACGCACAGCCTGTTCTATAATGGACTGCGGCTCGTCTAGTACTACAAGCGCATTGGCAGGCACATAAGATGCAAGGGTTTCCAGCATGTGCTCTTTACGCGAATGGGCCAACCCAACCTTTTCTGAACGGGGGGGTACGCGCATAGACTCCACCCGGGTAACACTCCGTTGCGTCTCCGGTTCAAACAGGCGCATGGATTCAATATCGTCATCAAAATACTCCATGCGAAAAGGCAATTCAGCGGAAATGGGGAAAATATCCAATATACCACCGCGCACGCTGAACTCCCCCCGCTGTTCCACCATGGGCTCACGGGTGTATCCCAAACGGATCAGTTTTTCGATTATGTCTTCCATGGGCACGGTTTCGCCACAGGTAATGCGCAATGAATTGTCACGCAACTGCTTGCGGGCAATTACATACTGCATGAAAGATCGCACAGGCGCGACAACATAAACAGGGGTTTGCGCTTCACGCATTTCGTTCAGGCGCTCAAGGGCATTCATGCGCTCTGCCACAATATCATCCGCCGGACTCATGTTGTCATCGGGCAGTACCTCCCAAGCAGGAAACATCAGGCACTGTTCTTCCCCAGTAAACGTAACCAGATCATCGAATATGCCTTCTGCCTCTATACGCCCAGGCGCAATTATGAGCAGCGCACGGCCCAGGGTCTGCGCAGTCTGAAACGCCACCATCGTCTTCGACGCACCCCACCCACCAACCAATTCGATTTCGCTGCGAGGGTTTGACTCAATGGCCGCTACAATTGATTTTGTACAGGTAATTTCTGGAAGACTCATGACTATCGCATCTGGTTATGCAGGTGGTTTACTTGCAGGAATGAGAAAAGAAACGCTAACATTAACGCCCGCATAAGCATATCAATTACGCTTACAACAAATGAAATTTTTGGTCAGCAACACGTCTGCCCCAAAAAAACTTTCAAAATAACTTGACTTTGCCGCTGAAATATGGTATAAGCCGTTCTAAATTATACGTGGGAAACGCGTTTTTTTTATTCCTATCCCAAACAAATTCATAGAAAGTGAGGTGAATACGCATGAAGTGCGCATTATGCAACGAACACATTGATGATAACGAGTTCTTGTTCGACGATGCCTTTGAGGTAGACGGCGAATACTGGCATGCCGAATGTTACGCGGAGTACTACGGCGAAGAGTTGGAAGAAGCTGTCTGAACACTACTCGTTTGTTAATTAAAGTATACCTCGGTCCCAATGCGCGACCGGGGTTTTGCTTTATATTCGGGATTAAGTTTATAATTCCGATTGTTACTGTCGGATAACTTATATTTACTGGAAAGTGTGTAAAAAAACGGAGGTAGATATCATGGCCAACGAAAACAATGATTACAGATTAGGAACCCTCGCACTGCACGCTGGTCAGGAACCAGACCCCACTACCGGCGCAAGGGCAGTTCCCATTTACCAGACCAGTTCCTATGTGTTTCGCGACCATGAACATGCGGCGAACCTTTTTGCGCTCAATGAGTTTGGCAATATATACACCCGCATTATGAATCCGACCAGCGATGTATTTGAAAAACGCATGGCGGCCCTCGAAGGCGGCATCGGGGCGCTGGCTTTTGCCTCTGGTTCCGCCGCGATTACCGCAGCCGTATTGAACATCACCAAATGTGGTCAGAATTTTGTTTCCTCGCAAACATTGTATGGCGGCACCTACAATTTATTCGCCCATACCTTGAAGGACCTAGGCGTAGAAGCGCGGTTTGTAGATGCGTCCGACCCGACAAATTACCTGAATGCCATAGACGAAAACACGCGGCTGCTTTATGTGGAATCCATTGGAAATCCCGCAAATGACATTGCAGATTTTGAAGCCATTGCCGCTATCGCCCATGATCACGGTATTCCCCTGGTTGTGGATAACACAGTAGCCTCCCCCCTGCTGTTCCGTCCTATTGATCACGGCGCCGATATTGTGGTTCATTCCGCCACAAAAGTCATCGGCGGCCATGGCACCTCCATTGGCGGCGTGCTTGTGGACAGTGGCAGGTTTGATTGGGATAACGGCAAGTTTCCCGAATTGACCGAACCTAATGACAGCTATCACGGCATGAAATTTTATGAACACTTCAAAGGCGTGGGAAACATCAGTTATATCCTGAAAGCGCGGGTGACACTGTTGCGCGACATGGGCGCCTGCCTGTCCCCCTTCAACGCATTTCTTTTCCTGCAGGGATTGGAAACGCTGCACCTGCGCGTTCCCCGGCACAGCGAAAACGCACTGGCCGTTGCAAAATTCCTGGAACAGCACCCCAATGTGGACTGGGTGAATTATCCCGGCCTTCCCAGTCATCGCGACTACGAACGAGCAAAGAAGTATCTTCCCAAGGGTCAGGGCGCCATACTTGGCTTTGGCATCAAAGGCGGTTCGGAAGCGGCCGTGAAATTTATCAACAACTGCAAACTCGCGTCCCACCTCGCCAACATACTCGACGCCAAGACACTGGTCATTCATCCTGCGACAACCACGCACCAGCAGCTTTCTGTCGAGGAACAAAAGGCCGCCGGTATTTCGCCGGAATTTGTGCGCGTATCCGTCGGTCTCGAAGATATTGAAGATATCATTGCCGATCTCAATCAAGCGCTGGAGACCAGATAAAACAATCCAAAGCGTCCTACCTATCCTACACATCCTACTAAAAAAAATGAAAACCGACAAAAAACACATAGTCCCAACCCAATACGTCACACTGCCCGAGGCAATTACCCTCGACAGCGGCGCGACGCTTAACCCCATAGAGGTTGCCTACGAAACCTACGGCCAACTAGACCGTGCAGGTTCAAACGCTGTGTTGGTGTGCCATGCCTTGTCGGGCGATGCTCACGTCGCCGGTTGGCATACCCCTGAGGATACGAAACCGGGCTGGTGGGATGATATGGTTGGTCCCGGCAAGTGTATTGACACGGACAAATATTACGTCATTTGCTCAAACATACTTGGTGGCTGCAAAGGAACCACGGGCCCTTCCAGCGTCAATCCTGACACAGGCAAACCCTTCGGACTGGATTTTCCTGTAATCACGGTAGGCGACATGGTACAGGTGCAACACGCCCTCATACGCCATTTGGGCATAGAACGGCTGCTGAGCGTCATTGGGGGCTCTCTTGGTGGCATGCAGGCCCTTGAATGGGCAGTGCGCTACCCCGATGTCGTAGACTCCGTTGTGTTGCTTGCCACAAGCCACTCCAATGGCGCACAACAAATCGCTTTTGATGCCGTAGGCAGAACCGCCATTCAGGCCGACCCTGAGTTCCAGCAAGGGAATTATGCGCCAGACGCAGGTCCCCGCAAGGGACTGGCAATTGCGCGCATGCTGGCCCATATCACCTATCTGTCTGATGAATCCATGCACCGCAAATTCGGTCGTACCCTGCGCGATACCGACCAGTTCGGCTATCATTTCGGCAGTGAATTTAATGTGGAGACCTACCTCGACTATCAGGGCGAACGCTTCGTCAACCGGTTTGACGCCAATAGTTACCTCTACGTCACCAAGGCAATGGACTATTTTGATATTGCCGCTGGATTCGATTCTCTCGATGCGTCCCTGGCCCGAATCAAGGCAAAAGTGCTTGTCGTCTCCTTCACTTCCGACTGGCTTTTCCCACCCTATATGTCCCAAGAAATCGTTCATGCTCTGGCGCGAAATCACAAGGCCGTGAGTTACTGCTGCATTAAGAGCGATGCCGGACACGATGCGTTCCTGCTGGAAGTGGACAAACTGGCGGAAATGATGACCGGCTTTCTCATCCATACGTTGCATCCGGAGCGGCTCTGTGAAAACTGCCCACCTAAAAACTGTGAGGGGCGGGATAGTACGGCACAGGACTCACCGGAAGCGGTGTTGTCCAGACCACGCCGAATTGACTATGACATGATCGTAAATCTTGTAGATGAAGGTAGCCGCGTTCTGGATATCGGCTGCAGCGAAGGGGAACTGTTGTGTCGGCTGCAACGTTCAAAAAGCATAACCGGTCTCGGCATGGAAGTGGATCAGGAAAAAGTGGCGCGATGTATTGCCTGCGGCATTGCCGCCATTCATGGGGACATTGACAAAGGTCTACAACAACTGCCGGACAATTCATTCGACTATGTGCTGTTGAGCATGACCCTGCAGGTCATCAAAAAACCAGACCTGGCCCTGAAAGAGATGCTGCGTGTCGGCAGAAAATGTATCGTGTCCTTCCCCAACTTCGGCCACTGGCGCGTACGATCCACCCTCGTGTTCCAGGGACGCGCCCCCGTCACCGCCCACCTCCCCTACGCCTGGCATGAATCCCCCAACCGCCATGTGCTGACCATTCGCGATTTCCGCGACTTCTGCCACAAACTCAACATTGGCATCGAAAAAGAAATCTTCCTGCACAGCGAAGGGGAAACACGTTTCCTGCCCAACCTGACTGCGGAAGAGGCGTTGTACGTGCTATCCTCGAAAACCCTCTGATAAGCTAAATCACCCGTTCCGATATGAGAAATTCCTATTTCTCCAGATAATGCTGGAAAGGCGGCGTAATCACTGTTTCGAAAGAGTTGCCGTCTTTACCTGCCAGGATAAACATGACCGCAAGGTTTTGCTTTGTCGCTAACAGCATGGCCTTGTCCTCACCAAGTGCCATCAGTGCAGTAGCATAGCCATCCGCCATAGCGCAGGATCGATGTATCACTGACACGGAAGCCAGACGGTGCTGTGTGGGATATCCCGTCTTGGGATCAATGGTATGGGCATACAGTTTCCCGTCCACTTCATACATGTTGCGATAATTTCCTGACGTCGCCAATGCCCCGGCTTCCATCTGTACAACAGTTTGCAGTTGCCGTCCTGCATGAATAGGCTTTTCAATACCCAAATGCCAAGGCTGGTTGTCGGCATTCAACCCGGCTACCTTGATCTCTCCGCCGACCTCGACCATATATCGGAAAATGCCCTTGGACTCCAGGGCTGCTGCCACGATGTCTACCGCATACCCTTTTGCAATGGCGGACAGATCGCAGTACAAATCCGGACGTGACTTGCTTATGAAACCATCCTCATGCAGCGTAATCTTGTTATTCCCAATGCGTTCCAGTAAGGCCGCGATTTCAGTCTCATTCGGCGGCTTGGTGAAAGCATCCGGCCCGAACCCCCAGGCGTTCACCAGCGGCCCTACGGTCACATCAAAAGCACCATCACTTTCTTCAGAAATCTGTTGCGCCATTTGAAAGACAGCATAGATGCACTTGGATAAGGGAAAAGAGTCAGCACCCTCATAACGATTAAATCGGCTTAATTCGGAGTCTTCACGATAGGTGGACATTTGCTGGTCTATCTGTTCCAGCACATTGTCAACAATCTTTTTTACGACCTCAGCATTTACCGTGTCAGGGGGCATTGCCAGGGTGACCGTATAGAAAGTTCCAAGCGCCTCCCCGGTAACGGTAATTTTATTTTGCTGCATGGAACTACACCCTGCAGCAACAACCGCTACGGAGAACAAAAGAGCAAAAATAAGAAGGCGGAGAAGCAAGCCTTTAAGGCCATACTTCTCCGCCTGGAGTTCACGATTCATTATTTTCTTATCCGAAATCGTCGTACATGATCATATCATCTTCAACGCCAAGATTCTTGAGCATTGTTGTGCAGGCAGCCAACATCATGGGCGGTCCGCAAAGATAATATTCAATTTCTTCCGGTTCGGGATGTTTGCTCAGATATTCGTCATGCAATACCTGATGGATGAATCCCTTCAACCCGTCCCAGTTATCCTCGGGAAGCGGTTCGGACAAGGCCACGTACCAGTTGAAGTTATCATTCTCCGCGGCGATACTATCGAAGTCTTCCTGATAGAACATTTCGCACAAACTGCGTGCGCCGTACCAGAACGTGGCCTTGCGGTCAGTCTTCAGACGGCGGAACTGATCGAAGATATGGGAGCGCATGGGCGCCATACCCGCACCACCGCCAATAAAGCACATCTCACGTTTGGTTTCTTTTGCAAAGAACTCACCGTAGGGACCGGATATGGTTACTTCGTCTCCCGGTTTCAGATTAAAAATATAAGAGGACATAATTCCTGGAGGAATGCCCTCTGTCCTGGGCGGCGGCGTGGCAATACGCACATTGAGCATAATAATGCCCTTTTCCTCTGGATAATTTGCCATGGAATAGGCGCGCGTCACCGTCTCATCCACAACGGACTTGTACTGCCATACATTAAACTTATCCCACGCAGGACGATATTCCTCCTCCACGTCGAAATCTTTGTAATCAGCCGTGTGGGGCGGACATTCAATCTGGATATAGCCGCCCGCACGGAATGGCACTGACTCGCCCGGAGGAAGTTCAAGCACAAGCTCCTTGATAAAGGTGGCGACATTGTGATTCGAACGCACCTTGCACTGCCACTTGCGCACATCGAAAATCTCAGGCTCAATCTCGATCTTCATGTTTTGCTTGACCTTGACCTGACAGGCCAAACGCACGCCTTCACGCGCCTCACGACGATTCACATGCGCTTCTTCTGTGGGCAGCAACGAGCCACCACCTTCATGAACCGCCACCTTGCACACACCACAACTGCCCTTACCGCCACATGCAGATGGAATAAATATCTTGTTCGCTGCCAGGGTATTGAGCAACGTGCTGC
>CAZBNU010000172.1:0-9013 GCA_964493075.1 uncultured Nitrospirales bacterium
CGATACCGATACCGATAATGCTACGTCAATTATTGCTGATTTTGGGGCGGTGCTTCCAGTTTCGGGCGGGATCAGTCTTCGAGGATTTCCCGCAGTTTTGCGGAGAGGGTGCTGAATCGGTAGGGTTTTTGAATGAAACCGGCAAGTCCTTTGCCGACGAAGCGCTGGGTGGCGTCCTGTTCATTGAAACCACTGCATAGGATCACGCTGACTTCTTCATTGATACGTCGCAGTTCGCGGAAACACTCTTCGCCGTTCATGTTGGGCATGGTCAGGTCCATGATTACGCAGATTATATCGTCCCTGTTTTCCTGGTACACTTCCAGCCCTTCGAGGCCATCCCGTGCAGTCAGCACTTCAAAGCCCAGTCGGGTCAGCATCTTCGAAGTAACGGAGAGGAGCACTTCTTCGTCATCCACCAGCAGTATCGTGCCGCTGCCGACCCATGTAGATTCCTGTACGCTTTCCTTTTCAAAGGCGATGGCGTCTTTCTTGCTGGCTGGCAGCAGCACCTTGAATGTGGTGCCTTTGCCCGGTTCGCTGTAGACCTTGAGTGCGCCGCGATGACCGCGCACAATACCCAGCACAGCGGCCAATCCAAGACCTCGCCCGGTGAATTTGGTGGTGAAGAAGGGCTCGAATATCCTGGCTATGGTTTCCTTGTTCATGCCCTCCCCTGTATCGGCCACTTCAATGCCCACATAGTCGCCTTCGGGCAGATTCTCGTGTATATTGGTTTTTGCGAAATAGGCCTGGTCGCAATAGGCCGTGCAGGTGCTCACTGTGATAAGGCCTTCCTTTTCGCCAATGGCTTCCGAGGCATTGATCACGAGGTTCATGAGTACCTGGCGCATCTGGGAAACATCCGCTTCCACGGCGGGCAGCTTTTCTGTGAGGTTGTATCGCAACACCACATTTTTGGGAATGGATACGCCCAGCATGTGCCCGATTTCTGAGATGACATCATTGAGACTGATGGGTTCGACAACAAATTTCCCCTTGCCGGAATAGGCAAGCATCTGGCGGCAGAGGTCGGCGGCGCGTCGTGAGACCGTTTCGATTTCCATAACGGCCTGGCGTGCGGGGTTGGCGTGGGAAATATCCATAAGGGCGAGTTCCGCATTGCCGATAATGGCCATTAACAGGTTATTAAAATCGTGGGCGATGCCGCCAGCAAGCACGCCGAGGCTTTCCAGTTTTTGGGTGTGCTGCAATTTTGACTCGAAAATATTGCGTTCCTCTTCGGCGAGGCGGTGTTCTTCTGCGGCATAGGCCTGCCCTGCCTGGTCAGCCATTTCCACGGCAAACTGGATTTCATCGGGCAGCCAGTTTCGGGCAGCGCCGCGATGTTCATTGCACAATACGCCCACCAGACGTCCTCCCACGCGCACGGGCACATCCAGCAGAGCGCCCACATTGCCTGGGCGCAGGTATCCTGGGCACAGTTCGGTGGTACGCTTGTCATTCTGTGCATCTGAAGCGTCAATATAGCGGGAAGTCTCCAAGGCAAAGAGATAGTCAGGAATGGTGGATGTTGGTATGGCGTGAGGCTCAATCCATGCCTTTTCCTTACTATCCCATGCTACCGAGCAGCACAGGCGGGCATTGTTTGACTTCAGCAGCCAAACGCTGGCGCTGTCCACTTCAAGGGTTTCTGCGGCATGTTCAACAATATGCTTTGCTGCTTCGAGAAAATTTCCTTCTCTGAGGGTTTTATCCTGGGAAACATGGATAATGGCGGCCTGTTGCCTTTGTACCCGGCGCCAGTGGCGTTCCTGATCCTGTGTGGCGGCAACCTGTGCTGTTACATCTTCCAGGGTGAGCACGGCGCCACCCAGCATCCCCATGGCATCGTACAGGGGCGCGCCGCCCATGGAAATAATGGTGCTGGAACTGTCGGCATGCTGAATACAATAGCGGACATCACGCACCATTTTCCGGGTTGCCATTACCTGTGCGAAAGGCAATTTATCCATGTCAAAGGGTGCGCCGTCCAAATCGGTAATTTTCCACTGGGGATCGTTGTAGGTGCGCTCACAAATTTGGGCGCGCTGCAATCTGAATATCTGTTCTGCCTGCTGGTTGGCGAAAACGATGACACCGCTTTCGTCCATCATGAGTATGCCTACAGGACTTGTTTCCATGATGGTGCGCACCAGATTTCTTTCGCGAAGGACGGCATATTCGGCCTGCTTGCGTTCGGTGATGTCGCGCAGCATGATCAAGGTAGCGGGACCATCATGATAGTCAATCATGATGCCTGCAGTTTCGGCATGACGAATTTCGTGTGAACCGGGGCGCACGATGCGAACATCCGACAGGGGGGCGTCGGGTTCCGGCAATGCGGACAGGTGTACCAACCCGGCGGGCCGGTCTTCCGGGTGCAGATAGGGCAACACGGAAGTTCCCTTCAGGTCCATCTTTCCGTTTCCTGTGAACAAGATGGCGGCGGCGCGATTGGCAAACAGGAATTCATTGTCGCGTAGTACCGCAATACCGTCAGGCAGTTTATCCACCAGAGAGCGGTATCGTTCCTCGCTTCTTTTGAGGTCCGCTGTGCGCCGTCGGACCTGTCGTCGCAGAATCTGCGCCCAGATAAAAATGGCCAGGATGATTGTCAACCCGACATAAACGTAAATCAGGTATCTTCCCTGATTTTTTTTGCTGACATCGAATCCCATCCAACGCTGATGTATATCGTTGTATTGTCCGTTGTTTTTGAGAACACGCAGTCCTTCGTTTAATTGTGCCAGAAGCCATTCATTCCCCTTGCTGACGGCGAAACAGCATTCCTGGTTGAGTTGAATGGCTGTATCGCCTGCCATAATAGAATTGAGATTCATTTCATTCAACAGGTACAAGCCGTGTACGCGCCCTATCAAGGCGCCCTGGCAGGCGCCTGCATCCAGTTTTTTGAGCGCTTCCGCCGCTGCGGGCACGGGGATGATGACGCCGGAAAAGCCGATTGATAGCAGGTAGTCGTGGGCATGATCGCCTTCCTGCACTGCGATGGTCAACCCTGCCGCTTTTTCGAGATTGGTAACGACGCTGTCCTGGCGGACAAAAAGCGCGTAGCTGATGGTGTTGTAGGATGCACTGAAATCCGCATAACGACGGCGATCTTCAGAGTACATCATACCAGTCAGGCCGTCAATTTTGCCTGCTTCCAGTTCCGCCCGTATGTCCGACCATACTCCCCAGTCAAAGCGGATATTTAAATCCATCAGCTGGGCAACGATTTCGAGCATCTCTACATTCATGCCCTTGAGGCGGTTGTTTTCCACGTATTCGAAAGGCGGGCAATCTTGATCGCTCTTGAAAACATAAACGCGGTCGCGGGGATTGTCGGTTTCCTGTGCGAAGGATGCCACAGATAAGAACAACAACAGCAATGGGAGAAACACCGGCAACGTACTGTTGGTGGCGGACACACTTGCAGATGCACGGCACCAAGTCCATGCTGCACACATCCCCGGGTAAGCACGTCTACACAAGAGCTGCATTATCATCCTTGATCTAATCGTTCTGCCTGATTGCACTGTTTCAACTACATTCGGCAACCACTTGTCTTTCTACCAGAGCATTTTAGTGCTATAAGTGTACTGTTGTCAAGAATTTCCTCTTTTTGGCAACGATTCTTATTGCGAAAAAGAGGTTCAAATCATTGTGCACGGTCGGGATGTGGGTAAAGACCGATTTTGTCAAAGGGAATGGGTTCGAAACCGGATTTGAGGGCCGGTGAATCGGGCTGTAGGCGAAAATCACGGTTTTCTTTATCCACAAAATGAGGGTCTGTATCAATCAGATTGTTTTCGAGGGTCAGATAGGGTCTTGCCTCCTTATGGATGCCGTCCCATTTGCCGCCCACGCAGATATTGCGGGCGATGACATTTCCCTTTGGTGCTTTGGGCTCCTCTTCGAGAATGCCGACCAGTTCGGGATAGTGCTCGCTATAAGGGGGTTCTTTATACCGGATTCCAGAAAGGGTGCCCTTCGTCTTTCCTTCTTCGATCCACTCGTCGGCATGATAATGGGCCCAGTTGAGAGCGCGTGCATCCACATGCAGTGCGGGGTTACAGTCTACAAAGATATTGTTTGCCACAGTGCAATCGCGCCCTCCGCCAATGAAAGCGGCGCGGGTGACTTTGTAAAAGACATTGCCGATGATGTCTGCGGAACTGAACATGTCATCCAGGTACACGCCCACGCAGCCCTTGTCCTGGAACCCGGTGATTTCCCACAAATAATTGTGGCGGATTACATGGCCGCGCATGGTCCAGTTTCGGCCTGTATACATGGCGCCGGCATCATTGGATTCCAGGCATACATGGTGAATTTCATTGAGTTCGATGAGGTGGTCATTGCCCCCGAATCCGATGCCAATGTGGGGCGCGGTGTGAATGAGGTTGTGGGCGGCACGGTTGCCCACGCCGCTGAGGCTGATCCCCTTTCTGTACATGCGGTGCCAGCGTCCATAGTGGTGTATGTGATTGTTTTCGGCAAGATGTCCCGCTGCGGTCAGAGTTTCACGGTTGCCTCCGGACAGGCTAATGCCGCCGCCGCCCATGTTGTAAACATCACATCCGAACACGGTATTGTTTTTGCCGCCGGAAACGCTGATGGCTTCCCCGCCGCCATTGCGCACGGTGCAGGCGGCAATGCGACAATTTTCACTTTCCCTTACGGCAAGGGCCCGGTCGCGTGAGGCTTCAAACAGAAACCCGTGCAGCATGATGTGGGCCGTGCTCTCAAGTAGCACCAAATTGGACAGCACAGATACGGTCACGTCGCCAGTGGCGATTTCATCTGGCGGCCAGAAATAGAGCATGCCTGCGTCGCGGTCAACATACCATTCGCCAGGTGTGTCCAGTTCGGCCAGCATGTTATAGGCGTAATACCACTGTTTTTTGCGGTAGCCATAGGTATGATAGGGTTCTTCCAGTCGAATTTGTTTGCTGTTCACGTCAATAGCGGCTATTTTCTGTCGTTCATCCGACCAGTCCCAGAACCAGTAGCCGTGCAGCCAGCCGTTTTTTTCCTCCGCCCAGCGGTTCGGGCGGTCGCCCTCATAAATGAACGCTCCAGTTTTGCTTCCCTTTTGGCCGTGGATTTTGTGGCCATCATCCACGACAATGTCTTTAATGTGGGTGAAACCGTCGTTGGGCCAACGGGACAGGATCATGGGTTCATTGCGGAAAAACAGTTCCATGCCGCCGCCTTTTGGACTGCCGAATTCTGTGATGTCCAGTACCTTCTGCAGCACCTGTTCCCGCGCCGCAGGCTCGAGGCGCTCCAGAATCGCCGCATCCGTTACAGGAACAAAATAATCAACGCTTCTGCCACCGCTGATATGGGCGGCGCCTTTTTCGGCGGCACGGTATACCACCGGCTTGTCCGCCGTGCCACTGTCTTCTGCATTGAGCACAAATGTTTGTGCGAGAGGATAAAGGCCTGGCAGTACATTAACGCACACGCCGCCTTCCGGCAGGCCCTCTTCGCTTTTCAGTTTGCGTATGGCATCCCGTGCGGCTTCAAGCGTCGCGAGTGGTCCGTCTGTGCCGTCGGCATTAGGGGCATCCATCGTGCCAGACCAGGCATCATTGCCTGCTGTTGAAACATAGAGTTCAATGCCGGGTGCGGCAGTTGCGACACAGCAGACGGCTGTGCAGAAAAACAATAGGGTTGTCATGAAAGTTTTATACATGCCATTATCTCCGGGTTGCAGAAATCCGTGTGCTTCCATTTGCCTGTGGGGGAACGTTATTTTTTCATCTTCTTTTCCAGGCGTCGGCTGGGCGATACGCCAAGGGCAAGCGCCTTTTCGTAGTGAGGCAGCGCCAGATCGGTGTTCTTCTTTTCCATTGCGTACCACCAAGCAAGGTTAAACTGTGCGGGCATATAATCGGGATGGGCGTTTGCGAGTTTTTCCGCTAGCGCTATCGCTTCGTCCACCTGTTTATTATTGGCTAGTGCCAAGGATAGACCGTTTACAGCGTTTTCCATGTTGGGCGCCATTTCGATGGCCCGGGTAAATTTCTCTGCAGCCTCTTCATATTTTTTGTTCAGCAGCAAATAGGCGCCCAGCGTATACAGCCCTTCAGGTGTTTCCACCAAACCCAGGTCGCTGAGTATTGCTGCAGCGACAGCATTCACGGCCTGTTCAAATGCGGCGCGCAGTGGTGCGGCGTTTTCGGGCACCCATTGGGAAATGGCGTCGCCTTCCACAGAAAATCGGGGTGCGGTAATATTCGGCGTCATGCGCTGCATGGGATCGCGCCATTTGACATCGGCAAAGAGTTCCACCGAATAAGAGGCGACTTCATTGCGCCACAGCAGACGTCCAGTCTGCAAGTCGAACAATTCTCCTTCCGCCTTAACTGCCAGGATGCCCTGTGGCCCGTAGATGCCGAAACTCAATTCGAGGTCTAGCACGGTATCATATTCTTTGAGGCGCAATCCTTCCAGGCGGGCTTTTTGTGCTTCGCGGAGGTTTGCGAATCCGGCGGCCGTACCCTGTGGCGGTACCTGTTGCAGGTCTTGGTGGAATCCCTGGGCTATATGTTCTTTCATGCGATCAAGAAACACCGCACAAGGATCGTAATCGCCCAATGCCTCACGGACACGTACGCCGTATTTGTCGTCCTGTATTGCGCTGATGCCTGCGCCAAGCAACGTGGGAATGCTGCCGCCTATCTGCATGGTCTGGCGCACAGGCGACACCGCAACAATAATATCCGGCTGCTGCAGCGCAAGACTGAAGGCCGGACGCGATACATTTCGCACCACATCAGGATCGTGGCGGGAGCGTGCAGACGAGCACCCAATCATGACGATGCATAACAGTGCCATGGTAAATAAAAATGCAGTGCGTTTTTTCATGCGATTACCCTTGCTTGTCGCGTTTCCGGATGGTTGAATACGCGCAGTTGAAATTCTGTTCCATTGGGCTGCAACGAACCGGCAACCTTAACCGTATAGTACCATCAATCTGGACATAATTTCAGAATTTACAGGATAGGAAATTTTTATCCCGTCTATCCCATAATATCATCTGATTTTAGGGATGGCATTTGCGATATCAAAAGTATCTTGTGTTTTTGTCGCACCTCCCTCATTCTGAAAGGCTTATTTTTGTATTTGCCGGCAGGAAATCACCTCTGCGGAGAAAGAGACCTGTTTCCTTTTTATTCCCGCGGCACGTTCCATAATCAGTTGCAATATGTTATACTCTTTGTGTGTTACAATAATTGGGTGGCGGTGTTGGTGGTATTACCTTGTTTTCTTGACAATTGCACTGTAAATAGCGTTTAATTATAAAGGCATCTGGTGCAGGTATCAGATGTGTTTCGGGAAGCGAGCGAGAATCGTGGTTTGGGGGTGAGAGATATTTTGATGCCGGAAGACAAATTAAATAAGCTTTATGCGCCCATGGGAAGTATAGGGTCGGGATGTGTTGGGATTGATCCCAGAGGTAGGATGTACAACGATGTACTTCATACTGTGTGTCGGGGTCCACTTATGCCTGACAGTTTTGCCGTTCTCAGGTCCACCTTTGGTCAGGGCGATCCTTACGTGCGTGCATTGTGCTGTGGGTTGGAGGGCGAGGGAGAAACCATAAACGCGTATGCGCCTCCCTATCTTTCCAAGGATGAATACAAGCAGCAACTTTCCTATCCCATGTTGTCCTGTCAACTGAACGACAACAAAGCGCCGGTGCGTGCCGCCTGGACTTTTTTTTCTCCCCTTGCCCCTTATGACCATGTGGCATCTGTCATGCCGGGTATGTTGCTGAGTGTTCGTGTTGTCAACCCCAATACTCGTCCGGTTCTCTGCTCTTTCATGCTCTGCATGAATAACCTCTCCACGGAGATTGATGACAGCGGCATTGTTAAGCCTGCACAGATACATTTTGTTCGTGTGGAGCCTACCGTGAATGATAACCGGAGCCATCTGGGCACCAGCCTGTTTCGGGGTTCCATAGCAGACGCGCAGCCGGAACTTTTGAAATCGTATGTGCGCAATGCTCTTTTGTTCGGCGATCGCCGCAATGTAAGCGCGACAGCACGGCCCCATTTTTGCATGGGTGCACGGGAACAGCTTGACGCCGTGATTTCACGGGGTATATGGGATCCGGAATCCTCAGAGAGCAGTGAATATTTTTGGAAAGTATTCAAGGAGAAGGGCGTGGCTGCGCCGCCACGTCCTGGAACGATCACCCGCGCAGGCGCAATATGCAGCGCTGCGAAAATCGCCCCGGGCGCGTCGTATCGGTTTGACTTTTTATTTACCTGGCATGTGCCGCCTGCCTTATATGAGGAGCGGGGCGTTGCCAATGGTTATATGCAGCATTTCCCGAATGCCCCTGAGTCTATTCGCTATGGACTGCGCCATTTGGACTATCTCTACAAGGCGGTCAGCAATTGGCAGAAGCAGTTGACGGGATCGGGATTGCCGGAGGAGTTTTCGAGAGCATTGATTGACAGTGCGCGCGCTTTTGTCACGTACTCGCGTCATCAACAGAAGAACGGGTTCCGTTTGTTGTCACAGGTTGATGCTATGGGAGAGAACACGGGATCGTGGGATTTCATGCGTGCCTTTGCATTGCTCACTTTTGCGCCTCGTTTTCACGCCGCCGCCGTCACTACTGCCCTTACGCAGGCGCAGGAAGACAGCAAAGACTTGGGGAATCTCAAGGATAATATTTTTTTGCGGCAATGTTCTGAAATTATTTTATCCGCCTACGCCGATATCCTCTATACCGGTAATCGTGCGCGGTTCAGGGATTGGTATCCACGCATAGTGGCCATACTTGACGCTGGCATGCATGGATTGTTGGAAAAGCTTACCGACGCGGAGAAAGATGATTCTATAGAGTCAGCCACCATACTTGGTCTGTGGGCGGCAGCGATGAACGCCCTTGTCTTGATGGGGCAGGAACAGAATGATGTACCGGGTGTTCAGAAGCGGGATCCTTTGCGCCGGGCGCTTGCCGCAGGATACGAGAAAAAACTTA
>CAZBNU010000173.1:0-2116 GCA_964493075.1 uncultured Nitrospirales bacterium
ACCGGCGAAGCAGGCACGGGCAAGACACAACTGGCGCTGGAAGCGGCGCGCGCGCTGGGTTTGCCCGTGGAGGTGTTGCGCTGTAAGTCCACCATCAAAGGCGAGGAGGCGTGTTACACCCAGGACACGGTACTGCGCCTGAACGATGCGCGGTTCGGGTCGGGGGATACGGGACGGCACGTGGAGAATTTCTACGATTATGTCATTTGGGGGCCGATAGGCCGTGCATTCCGTGCGGATCATAAGGTGGTGTTGCTGCTGGACGAGATTGATAAGACGGAATCGGACGTGCAGGATAATCTCCTCGATATTCTCGAAGAATGCCAGTTTACCATCCGCGAAGTAAACGAAACGGTCAAGGCGCAGATACGTCCCGCCATCTTCATCACGTCCAACGCCAAGCGGGAACTATCCGACCCGTTCCTGCGTCGGTGCTTCTGTCATCACATCTCGTTCCCCAGCCAGGAAGACATGCGCCGGATTGTGGCATTGCATTATCCGAAGACCTCTCCGAAATTGATTGAGACCGCCCTTGCCATCTTCTACGAACTGCGAGAGCGCGGCTTCGAGAAACCGCCCGCCACCAGCGAACTGCTCGACTGGATCGGCGCACTGGAAAAGACCGGCGTCACGCCCGACCCCGCCATGCCGCCCCTGACGGGGATTCTCCTGAAACGCAGCGGCGATATCCTGCGCCACAGAAAAGGTGATGCCCGGCGAAGGTCTTATTAGCAATCTGACGGATTGGACGGATTTGACCGATCTGTTTTCTCTATCTGATCCGTCCAATCCGTCAAATCCGTCAAATCAAAAAAAAGAAAACCAAAATGCCCCACACCCCACAACCAAACACCTGCAACGCTCTTTTCGTGGACTTCATGCGCCTGCTCCGCGACTATGGCGTACCGGTAGGGTTGCGTGAACTGCTGGAACTGAACCGGGGCTTTGAAAAAGGCGTGGTGAATAACCTCGACGACCTGTTTGTATTTGCGCGGCTGGTGTTTGTGAAACGAGTGGAACACGCCGACGCCTTCGAACGCGCCTTTGCCTTTTACTTCTATGACCTTGACATCCCCGCCGTAGCGGAGGGGGACTATGGCCTGTTCGATACGGAACAGTTCCGCCGTTGGCTGGAAAAGGAAGTACGTGCCGGGCGGCTACCCAAACATGCCCTGTGGCAGTTTACCCCGGAAGAACTGATGGAACGGTTCTGGGAGACCCTGCGCCAGCAGATGGAGGAACATCACGGCGGCAGCAAATGGATCGGCACCCACGGCAATTCGCCTTTCGGGCACAGCGGCAACGCAGAACGGGGCACCCGGGTCATGGGCGCGTCTGGCAACCGATCCGCATTGAAGGTCATTGGCGACCGGCGTTACATCGCCTACTCGGACAAGAACCAGTTGCGCGAGGAGAACCTGCGTCAGGCGCTGGAAACCATAAAGCATCTCAAGAACGAGGGGCCGTACGACCGGCTGAACCTGGACGACACCATCCGCACTACGGCGCGGAACGGTGGCGAGATTGACCTGGTCTTCGAGCGCGACCTGCGCGATAAAATCAGCGTGGTGCTGCTCATTGACAACGGCGGCTATTCCATGCAGCCTTTCGTGGAGATTACGCGCCTGCTTTTCGCCAAGATGCACGAACGCTTCGAGGACATGTCCACCCTGTTCTTCCACAACACCATTTACGAACGGGTCTGGCAGGATTTCCGGCGTATGCGCGTCCTGCCCACGGAACAACTGCTGCTGCGCAAACCGGACACACGCCTCGTGATTGTGGGCGACGCCGCCATGGCGCCCGAAGAACTCGAAGCACAGGGCGGCGCTATTGATAACTACCGTGACTTCAACAAACCGCCCAGCTTCTACTGGCTGCAAAAACTCTCGCAGCGATTTCCGCACACCTGCTGGCTCAACCCCATCCCCCGCGAGAACTGGAACCGCGTCCACGGTGCCTATACGCTCAACCGCATCAACACCCTCTTCCACATGGAAGACATGACCCTCGGCGGCATTAAGGGCATGGTGGAGCATTTGAGTGAGAAGTAAATACTGTCTAGTACGTCATTGCGAGGAACGAAGCAATCTCATTAACATCCGTCATTGCGAGG
>CAZBNU010000173.1:2216-8976 GCA_964493075.1 uncultured Nitrospirales bacterium
GTGCAACCCAGATTGCTTCGTTCCTCGCAATGACGGTAACAACCCGGCTCGTTCCGCAATTGCATTGTGGAACGCGCTTGCTCTTGAAATTCTATTTCCCCTCCCCGTGTCTTTGTATCTTCGCGCCTCCGCGTTAAAACCCCTGTCGCAAATAGTGTATAATGCATACACACAAGCATAAAGGATAGTGTCATGGAAGAGTCAGCCCTATTGGACCGCATTGTTTTTGATCCCAACATATTCGGCGGCAAACCCATCATTCGCGGCCGCCGTCTGGCTGTAGAGCATGTATTGGGAATGCTCGCCGCTGGAGATACAACGGAAACACTTCTGGAAGGATATCCCTGGCTGGAAGAAGAGGATATTCGTGCATGTATGTTGTATGCACAACGCATGGTGGGACATGAACGAATTGAGTTGATGACCCTTACAGCAACCTCATCCCAATGAAGGTTTTGCTTGACACATGTATCTGGGGTGGCGCAAAGCGTGTCCTTATTGAGGCGAGTCACGATGTCGTATGGACTGGTGATTGGGCACATGATCCCGGCGATGAGGAAATACTTGCGTATGCGTATCGCGACAAACGCGTTCTTATAACACAAGACAAAGACTTCGGAGAATTGGCAATAGTCAGAGGAAATCCGCATTGCGGTATTATCCGTCTGTCAGGATATGCGGGAAGGGAACAAGGAAAGATTTGCGCTTTCATACTTCAAGCCTATGAAAAAGATATTGCCGAATGCGCCATTATCACAGTAAATAAAAACCGTATACGCATACGGCCTGCATAACAAAAACCGACATTTCTGCCCGCGTTTCCGCGTTAAACCTTTTTGTCTCCCACATCCATTGTTGCTACGACCGCAAAAGTAGGTACAGGCTACAGCACTCGCGTTGCCAGTTCCTATTTATGCTCGATTATAGAGTACGAAAGCAGGTACAGGTACCTGTCCCCACTTTCGCTCTGATCCATCTCATCCCTTATGTCCCTTTCGTCCCTTGTGTCCCTCAAATAAGATGGAGTGCCCTACTCCAAAATCCCACGAACTTTCAGCCACTCGTCACAGCGTTGCGGCCACACAGAAACCGGGTGCCCTACAGAACGGAGGCCATAGCCGTGGCCGCCGGTTTCGAATACCTGGTAGTCGCAAGACACGCTCGTATCTTTCAATGCCTGTGCGTAGAGTTTGCTGCCGATGATGAACCGTTTGTCGTCCAGGGTGTGGACGATGAAGGTGGGGGGGATGTCTTTGGTGATGGGTAGTTCCGGGGCGACGCCATCCTGCTTTTCGTTGTCGAGGTAGGCCGGGTAAATGAGGATGCAGAAGTCCGGTCGGCAACTGAGTTTGTCGGCTTCGTCTACGGCGTCATAGGAGGTTTCCTTGAATTCGGTGCTGGCCCGTGCCGACAGGTGGCCGCCTGCAGAGAAGCCCATAACGCCGACGCGATTGGGGTCAAGGTGCCATGCGGCTGCATTCTGGCGTACCAGGCGTACGGCGCGTTGGGCATCCTGAAACGCGCCGTCCCGGTTTTCGGGCACACGGTATTTCACGACCGCCGCCGCAACGCCGATACTGTTCAGCCATGCTGCAATCTCGGTGCCTTCCTTGTTGATGGCGAGGATGTTGTAGCCGCCGCCGGGGAATACCAACACGACCGGCAGGGGCGTGGTTGTGTTTTCCGGCAGATACAGGGTAAGCGTCGGGTTGTTGACATCGGTAATGCGAATGACGCCGTCGCCCTTGTCCGGCTGGGTTGTTTCCTGTAGTTTCGGGAAGGTTTTGCGCACCTTATCCGGCCAGAGCGTTTGCACGATAGGGATTTGTTCCGGCAAGCCGAGGGCGCGCAGGACATGTTTGGCTACTTCCCGCGCCAGGGCTTCCGAACCGATGTCCATGAAATGGACGTTCATCGGAATCTGAAGTTCTGTCAGCCGTGGTTCGGCGAACGCGCACAGGTCGTTTACGGCAACGTCATATTTTTTCATGACTTCAAGGGCCGCGTCGTTGTATGCGGCCACATCCGCTTTTTCACGCACGGGATTGGTGAGGTTCACGGGGAAGGGGGTGGTGGTGGCGAAAATCAATTTCGCACTCGTTTCTTTGAGACGCAGCACGATACCTTCCAAGTTCTTGGCGTATTGTTCCAATGGAATCTGCTTATGGCCCTTTTCTTTGGCGGACACATTCTTTCCTGTGTCGTCCACATATTTCAGGTCGTGCAGTCCGTGGTTGAAATGAATAACGTCCCATTGCGTATCCCCGAGCCATGCGTCCAGATTCTCCAGCCCGTGCGCGGAATGCGCGGCATTACCGGGGTTGTGGATGATCTCCGCCTTGCCCCGCAGCATTTCCGTCAGCGGCGGCGTATACCCGATGGAGATGGAATCGCCAATAATCAGCACCTTCGGCAGCGGCGGCACGTCTTCTGCCTGAACAGCAGTTACAACAAGGGCAAGCAACACAAGGGGGAGCAGGTATGGTTTCATATTATGCAGTTTCTTTTTTTTGGACAGGCTTCGAAGGGAAAGAAACAAGGCGGTCGGAATGCTCTTGCTGACGTTTTTGCAAGTCTTGAACCATTGCTCGTAAGTCGTAATTAAATTGTGCTGCATACTCCTGTCGTATGCGGCGCACTTCTTCTACAATAGGGTCATCTTTCATGAATGTATCTCCAAGAGTTCGTCAGGGGTACAAATTACAGGACACTCATAACCTTCTTGATCTATGATTGCCGTTATGCGTTTGCGCAGCAAGGCGTTTGCGAGGTGCTTACAGTTCCATGTCAGCAAAAAATCAACACCATTGGTTGCTGCCAAAGCAATATGAAGTGCATCAGCGGATGCTTGCTGTGGAACAAGGTGGTCAGCAAGTAGTTTTTCCGCAAGGTTTTGTGCTGCATCAGTGGCAGGAACAAGTGGCAAACTTTTAAGCACCGTAAGTCGAGCGTTAGCGGCATCACTGTCGCCTTTTCCGGCTTCAATTAGTACCAATTCGGCAATAACCAAATCGAATTTATCCGACCGTTCTTCCCACCATTGGCGGGTGAGTTCCTGATGAGCGGCAACAACCAGATCGCGGCTGGGCCGACTGGTCAGATAGCTTATCACGCTTGTTTCTATGTAAACTCGGGGCTTCATACAAATTATTATACCATTAATCTGTTCACTGCCGTAAAGTTAAGGAACTATCTGCTATAGTCCCATACATCCTATACTTCCCATAATTCCAATGCTCTTCCTCATTGCCGATTGATTTGCCCGCAGCACCACGGGTATAGTGAACAGTATAAAGAAAAGGATACCCTGCTATGAAATTCTTTGCTGCAATTTTTTGCTGTGTATGTGCGTTCCATGCCGCCGTTGCTCAACAACCGTTTTTTGTGGATGACACAAAACTGGCACATGACGATGTGCCGGGGATTGCGCCGTGGCGTACCATCGCGCTGGATGCCGATTATGGCGGTCAGTGGTTGGTTGCCGGTGATCTGGACGGGGACGGCGTTCCCGAGATCGTGTCGGCGGAAAACCATAACGTGGGGGATGTGCATTACACTAGCGCCGTGGTTGCCCAGAATCTGAAGGGGGATGTCCTGTGGCAATGGGGTAAACCCGATATTGGCCGCAAGACGTGGCACCATGATGTTGCCTGTCAGATGCACGACTGGGATGGCAACGGACAGGTGGACGTCATCGTATGTGACGAAGGCGCGCTGGTGGAGATTGATGGACGCACCGGTCTTGAAAAGCGCCGTATCGAAATCGAAAAAGAAGCCACGGACTGCCTTGTATTCTGCGACTTGTCCGGTGCGGGACGTCCCACGGATGTGCTGGTGAAGAACCGCTACGAACAGATATGGGTATACAACCAGGCTGGGGAGTTGTTGTGGACATCGAAGCATCCGGGACGGTATCGCACGGCGCACCAGCCGGTGCCAGTTGATCTGGACGGCGACGGACGAGATGAACTTATCGCCGGGTATGCGTGCCTGAATCATGACGGTTCCGAGCGCTGGGTCTATGAATCGGAGAACATCAAACTGCGGCAGGGTCATCTGGATTGTGCGCGGGTACTTGAACAGGGCGCGACCCCGGCGGACTGGCGCATTGTGATGACCTTCTGCGGCGCAAACGCCATCGTGGCATGTGATGGCAACGGCAAATCCCTGTGGGAAGTGACAGGCCACCATTTTGAATCCATCAACATCGGAAAACTTGCCGCTGACCTGCCGGGAATGCAGATACTGGTGGATGTTGATCATCAACCCGAAGGACACAGCCCGATATGGGCGCTGGATCGGGACGGAAACAAACTCGGTGAACTGATTACCCCTTATAGCCGCCATCATAAACTGATTGACTGGACAGGCGATGGTATTGCGGAAATTGTGGTCGCCCATAACCGTGCGCTATATGATGCCACGGGCAAGCGCCTCGGCACGTTTGACGTGCCGGAAGAAGCCCTGAACGCTGCGGGCGGCGCGGAATTAAGCGTGCAGTTAGGCGACATGGATGGCGACGGTGTGCAGGACATTCTGTTGATCCTGCCGACCCATGTCCTGATTTACCGCAACGAAACAGGCGTAAAACCAGCGGAGGCGGTTCCCCTCGGCACCGGCCTCAACGCGACGTTGTATTAAACGTCAACACCAAATTGCGCTGCAATAGAGGGATCATACAGGTTCATGATCTCGCTGTCGGTGCGTTTTGCCGTTGCCCGTACAAAGCTGATGTAGCGTCCGGCATCCTTTTCAAGCGCTTCGGCATCAGAGGGAAACACACCCTTCCCTGCTAATTCAATGGCCTTTTCAAAGTCGCACCAATGTCGCCAGCCGTCGGGCTGTGTGTCAGCGTTCACTTCCGTAACATGACTGGAATTCTTCCAGTGGTCGCGCCACCAGTCCGCTGTTTTGAAGCAGGCACATTCATCTTCCCAGAACACTTTGCCGTTGGATTGGGGGCTTGACAGGTGTTCAGGCACGCCCTTCTCAAAAGGCCGGATTAGTCCGGGACCTACCATGGCAAGCGTGCCACCTGGTTTGATGAAGCGGCTTATGTACTCGATATACATTGTGTCCGTGCCGAAATACTGATAGGCGTCCACCGAGACTACGGCATCAAAGAAACTGTTTGGGAACGGCAGCGCATGGGCTTCCGTGCGGACGGGGAATACCCTGTCTGCTACCCCAGCCTCGATAACCCGCCGCCAATTGTTGTCCTGGCTTATCCACCAGTCCGCCGCCCAGACCGTTACACCGAATTCCTTCGCCAGAAAGATGCTGCTCACGGCGCGGCCACATCCAAGATCAAGGACGCGCATGCTCGGCTTCAAGGCGATTGCTTCCGTAAGCCACTCCATGAGCCATACGGCATTGGGTCCCATCTGGTTGTCCAGCATCCACTCGGGATCGTATTTCGATGAACGAGGGAATTCCTCTTTGCACAATAGTTCAGTTACGGTATTCATTTTTATGCTCTCCTCTGGATAGTATAATATACTGAGATGTTGATAAAATAACGATATAGAGAGATGTCTTGATTATTCGTTCTAAAAAATTATGGACATGTTCTTGAGCAACAGCATAAGGGAAAGCAATGCAGAAATCGGACGTAAATAAACTGCATCAGGTTCTTGCGTGCCATGATGTCGAATATATGATCATCGGGAAGGGGGCGGCAATTATGCAGGGCTATTCCAGCACTACGCAGGATATAGATATTTTTCCTTCAAAGGGGAAAGCTAATTGCGAACGGTTGCTTGAAGCACTGAAAGAACTGGGTTTTGTTTTCGATGCTGTTACTGATGACCGCAACAAGGATACTTCAAATGAAATTCTTCGAGGAAAAGATTTTGTACAACTTAAAGGGCCTTTTGAACTGGACATCGTATTTGCACCAGATGGTTTTGAGTCCTATGAAGAGGCGTTGCCAATGAAACGTATTGTGGACGGTTTCCCTGTTATGAGTGTAGAGGGTATAATAAAAACGAAATCAGCTGCAGGACGAAAGAAAGATTTGAACGATATAGATGATTTACGGTTATTTGCAGCGTGGTTAAAAAAGAAGGATTGGCAGGATGCCCAGGACTGAGGCTGAAGAACAGGCAGCACGGTTTGCTGCCTTTGAACAATCTTATGCGCGCACGGTTGATCAGCGTCTTGAACACGGATTGATACATACCTTCAGACCGGGATTTGACGATGGGCCGCCTATGCGGTGTTGGGATTCCACTGCAGCGTATCGTCACTGGTGTGAGGAAAACCTTGAACCCTGGTTGGGGTATTGCAGCCCGGAGCGAACAAAACAGGCTGTTGCAGAACTCGAAAGGCAATAATAGTCTATGCTTGCAGAGCACAACGAAATCCATTGCAACAATTTCTAATCTTCTTGTTAGCTGCCCGATCATAGGCATTCTTGGCAAACTGGGCTACTTTTACTATCGGAAGAAGGTGCGTGTCAATAAAACTCCAGTCCAAACAGTTTCGCTTGCCTAAGCCGGAACCGGAAGATAACCGGTTCGTCGCCGTGGTTGATGTTGGCATTGTCGTTCCAAGTTACCGGAAGTTCCAGACCATCACCGATAATCGGGTCGGTGTTGTCGAAAGAACAACCCTCCACATCGCCCTTGTGCAGCATGGAAACAGAAACCTTGATATAGCCCGTGGGCTGCACCGTCGCGTTGAGGCGGATACGGTCGCCCTTGGGGAGGACGGCCACCGTCCCGAATTCTCCTTCTTCATCGCACTGCAGCGCCACAAG
>CAZBNU010000174.1:0-2125 GCA_964493075.1 uncultured Nitrospirales bacterium
AGGTGCCGCTGCTTCAGGGACGACTTGTGGTGAACTGGTTTCATGAACCCAGCACGCGCACGCGCACTTCCTTTGAACTTGCCGCGAAACGGCTGAGCGCGGATACGCTCTCCATAGCCGCGTCCTCGTCCAGCTCTGTCAAAGGGGAAACGCTGCACGACACCCTTGCGAATATCGAGGCCATGCGGGCTGATATTATTGTGCTGCGTCATGGCTGCGCCGGTGCCCCCCACATTCTGGCCGCAGCACACGCCTCCCACATCATCAATGCGGGCGACGGCAGACATGAGCATCCCACGCAGGCGTTGCTGGATGCCTTCACCATGCGCGAATCGTTGCGCGCCCAACGGCAGAATCCTGAATTAACACTGGACGGCGTGAAAGTGGCGCTTATCGGCGATATCGAACACAGCCGGGTTGCCCGGAGCAATATACATGCGCTGATCAAACTGGGGGCGTCCGTGACGATATGCGGCCCGGTCACCCTGATCCCCCGGGGTGCGGAACGGCTGGGCGTCACGGTGACCACCAACCTGCGTGAAGCCCTGGCCGATGCGGACATCATCTATGCGCTGCGCATTCAGATGGAACGCCAGTCGCGTGGGCTTTTCCCCAGTATCCGTGAATATGTAAAACTGTTTCGTGTGGATCGGGATTCGCTTCGGTATGCGCCTGACCAAGCCATCGTCATGCATCCGGGGCCGATCAACCGCGATCTGGAACTTTCCACCGAAGTGGCCGATGGTCCGCGAAGCGTTATTCTGCAACAGGTAACCAACGGCGTGGCAGTGCGCATGGCCATCATGCACCTGCTCGCCAACAGCAGCGGCGCCGCACGCGCCCGGGAATTGTAAGCATCATGACTCTTGCTATCATTAACGGACATTTTATCAATCCGGTGGACAACACCTCTGCGATGTGCGACCTGCTTGTGAAAGACGGACGAGTTGTCGAAATCGGGAGCGGACTGCAGGGCGACGAAACCATAGACGCCGCCGGGTGCGTGGTAGCGCCGGGGTTGGTGGATATACACTGCCATTTTCGCGAGCCCGGTTTTGAATCCAAAGAGACCATCGCCAGCGGTAGCCGTGCCGCTGCCAGGGGTGGGTTTACCACGGTGGTGACCATGGCAAACACCAACCCGCCCATAGACAATGCCGGTTTGGTGGAGTTGATCATCAAACGAGCCCGTGAGGAAGCCTGTATCCGGGTGCGCCCTGCCGCATGCGCCACCAAGGGACTGAAGAGCGAAGAGATCACCGAGATGGCGGATCTCAAAGATGCCGGCGCTGTGGCCATTACCGACGACGGACGGGATATTGCCTCCAGCCGGGTGATGCGTCATGCCCTTGAATATGCGAACATGGTGAACATGCCTTTTTTGAGTCACAGCGAAGACGAAGGGTTGGCTGAAGGCGGCGTCATGAACGAGGGCTACATGGCAACGCTTATGGGGCTTCCCGGCATTCCCAAAGCAGCGGAGGAAGTGCGTATTGACCGCAACATCCGTCTGGCCGAACTTGCGGGCGCCCATATCCACATCCAGCATGTGTCCAGCGCTGCTGGCGTTGACATTGTGCGCAAGGCGAAGCAGCGCGGCGCACGGGTAACGGCGGAGTCCGCCCCCCACTACTTCTGCCTGACCGATGAGGCGGTGCGCGGCTTCAACACCAACGCCAAAATGAACCCGCCCCTGCGCGAACCCGAAGATGTGCAGGCGGTTATTGAGGGCCTCAAGGATGGCACCCTGGATTGTATCGCCACAGATCACGCGCCCCATACTCTTACCGAAAAGCAGGTTGAATTTGCACTGGCGCCATTCGGCATTATCGGCCTGGAAACTTCCCTTGCGCTTACCCTTACTCATCTTGTGGAACCGGGCCATATCACGCTTGTAGAGGCGGTGCGCTTGTTGAGTTACGGCGGCGCACAGGTGTGCAACATTGCCGATGCGGGTATGCTCGCCCCGGGACTCCCGGCGGACATCGTTATCTTTGATCCGAAGGCGGCATGGACAGTTTCCACAGACGACTTCGCCTCAAAAAGCAGCAATTCACCGTTTATTGGCCATACGGTTCGCGGGAAAGTGCTGCATACCCTCTGCGGCGGCACGGTTGTCTATTCA
>CAZBNU010000174.1:2225-8952 GCA_964493075.1 uncultured Nitrospirales bacterium
GCGTCTGCCTGGGAACATCACCCACTGTTTACCGCGCCGGTGTTGGATAGCATTGCCAAAAGTGTTCCACTTACCCCTGCTCCTGCTGTTGAATTGCAGGAGTTCCTTAGTGCGGTTGAGGGGCCGATGGCGGTGTTTCTGGCGCAGGAGGAAGCGTGGGCGCGGGAAAATCTTTCCTGGTATGCGCCCCGACCCGAAGCATTGGATTTTGTCGCCACGGGCAATCCTGACGATATTGTATCGCGCTTTTTTCGCGCCATCCGAATCAACCCCAACACAAAAACACCGCTGTATTTTTCGGTACTTTCAGGAACCACAGTGGATGAGGCAACACTTCTTGAACCAGAGGCGGTGACGCTGTTTCCTGACAAGACCGCGCTGGAGAGTTTTGATTTTATACAGGTGCTTCCGGGAGGCG
Organism: uncultured Nitrospirales bacterium; assembly: GCA_964493075.1. Classification (GTDB taxonomy): domain Bacteria; phylum Hydrogenedentota; class Hydrogenedentia; order Hydrogenedentales; family CAITNO01; genus SLFT01. The sequence goes on from CAZBNU010000174.1 coordinate 2,644, forward strand.
TATTAAACGCGGTGGATATCATTGCAAGCGCTTCCAATGAACCTGATTATGGGATGGATACAGGTTTGTTCGAGGACAATGGTACGGACACCGGCATGGAATACGGATTCGGCACGCAGGCCTTTGGCAACCCCGCTCTTGACTATGGAAGCCAGGCGCCGTTCCACATGGGCTTTTATCACGAGTCTCCTGTGGTATTCATGTTTGCCGGTTTTCTGAAAGAAAGTTATCCAGAATACCGCATTCATTTGTACAAGCGTCTGTCTGAATTTGCCTTTGAACAAGGCTATGATTATTGGGGCTGGCGATTCCTGGGTTGGGGCCTGCATTACGTTGCGGATTTGTCCATGCCCTACCACACCACCGTGCTTCCCGGCTACAGCACACTGCGCATGTTGTGGATCAATTTTCTTGATATTATCGGGATATCCGGACCGGCAGACAATGCGTTGCAACTGGTGTCCAACCGGCACATGGCCATTGAAACCTACCAGTTGAAAATAATGGAACAGAAGATGCGCGACGCTGCTGCAAGTGTTATTTTTGATGCGTTGCAGGCGGAATATGAATCCCCTGAATATACCGACGATTTGAACCGATTACTGCTTGCCAAAGCCTCGCACGACATGGCACGCAAACTTGACCGCGCTATTTCCGCTTACATGCCGCGCGACTTTGTGTCCAATCCCGACGTTGAATTGGCCGACCGCGCCGACCTCGAAGACATTGTAACCATCATATCGGAAGAACACGGGCAGGAAGCCCTGGATGCTCTTGACCAGATGCTTGCTGACGCCATGAAAGAATTTGCCATGTATGGCCGCAGTTACGTGCTGGATATCATTGCGTGCAACCAGGAATAAGCGGCCTTGTTTTTATTTCTTTCGACTGCTCATGGCAAATAAGGTCATGGCCGCAAGGCCCAGCAAAAGCCAGTCTTTCAGGATGTGTTGTATGCTTTTTTGTGTGTCGTCGGCTTTGCAACATCCGGCGTTGTCTGAAGGTTCCTCTTCCCCTTCATTATCTGCTTCACCCTCCGTTTCACCTTCGTTTGCGGGCTCCCCTTCCGTTGGGTTTTCACCTTCGTTTTCTCCTTCAACTACAGGTTCCCCTTCGCTTTCACCCTCATTCACAGGTTCCCCTTCGTTCTCTCCCTCGCCCTCCGCAGTGCTGCCTTCCTTGATAAAGGAGGCGGTGACTGCATAGGCCATATCCATTGTGAAGTTAATGGGATTTAACGTGGAGACATATCCGCCGGACCAGCCCTTAAACTCGTAACCGGTCTTGGGGATGGCTTTCAGGAATATGTTCGATCCTTCTGGCACGTCACCTGTCCAGGGTAGTTTAACTACTCCCGTATTGAGTTGTACGTCCCCCTCTCCCACTTTTGTTACTTCGAGCGTGTAGAGCACACGTTCGAAGACGGCTGTTACAGAAATGTTTGCGGTCACGCTAGTGTCTACCCTCGGATTTTCGGTTGAAGCATCGCTCCATACCTTGAACCGATATCCCGCATCAGGAATTGCTTCCACGGCTTCTCCATCCGATCCATGCGCCACTGTCTGCGTGGTGACGCCGGAAAGGGTTCCATGTTCCCCTGCGCCGTAGGTCAGGGTATAGGTTTTTAGTGCAAAGGTGGCAATCAGGATCATATCGTCATTCACATCGGTGACTGTCACCGGGTTGGCGGTGTCGTACAAATTTCCGTCGCGCATCCAACCGACAAACTCATAATTATCCGGCACTGTCACCGAAACGGGCGTACAGTCTTCACCGGCATAAACAGTCTGGCTAAGTTCCCCTGAAAGAGTAGCCCCGCTGGTACCGTCCGTTTGGAAGGTAACTGTGCGTTCAGAGACAAAAACGGTGGTAACGCCGATGCCGCCAACCCCCTGCCAGGAATTGTTGGCATAGGCCTGCACCCGATAGGCATAGTCGCCGTTTGCCTTGTCGGAGATGGCAAACGATGTCGTATCAATGGCATCATCGAGGGTGGTCCAATTGCCGTAGGACGAAATGGTCACATTGTTGATTTCGATATCGTCAATAGCGAAGCCATAAGCAGGGAATTGAGGCCAGCCGATGCTGTCCTCAAAGTTTGCTACAAATCTGATGGTGCAGTCATCGCCGGCGTTCATGCCTGCGCTGTTCATGGTGGCATAGGTAATGGTGCGGGCTGACCACGCGACCGTTTCGCCGCGGTAGGTGCCCAACGTCTTCCATGTGTTATCGCCGTCTTTGGATATTTGAAGTTTCAGGTAGCCTGAATCCTCTGCCAATTGGCACTGATAATGAAAACTAATGCTGCTGTCTGCCGAAAGGGTGAAGGGGTTGCGCAGGGTCATGGACTGTACGCTGGAGTAGAGGCGCGTATTGTCGTATACCTGAAGCACATAACTGTACGTGCCTGTTCTGCGGCCTGCACTGCTGCGTTGTACGGAACCACCGGCATTCCAGTTGTCAAACATGAAATCCTCATCTTCGGCGCCGTCAATGAAGGAAGTAAGCGTCACCGGAACGCCTTCCTGCAATTCGTATTTAGTTGCATTTGCGCTGGCTGGCCAGGTCACGGTGAAGTTGGGCTGCGTTACAGACTGACTGACAACAGACGATCGCAAGGTTTCTGCATTATAGGTCATGGTTTCGCCGGGGGCAGAAAATCCGCTGAGGGTGATGGAGGAATAGGACGCGGGTTCGTCTGAGCGATTGTAATAGTGGGTCTGATAGGCCATGGCATTGGTGGACTGGTTCCCGGTCTGGTCACGGAATCCCCCTGCCAGGCCATTTCCACTGTGCCACACGTCGCCGGGTTCTCCCCCACTGTCTTGTAATCCGAGGGAATCATCGCCATCCGCTTCTTCGAGTTTCACTACTGGATGGGGCCATGTGCCGAGATCGTTGTTGTTGTTTTTATCGTCTATGTGATAAATAAGAATCCCGGGACTGATATTCACGCTGTTATCAAATCCGCTTTTGGTTCTGTTTTCCACCAGGAAATACTCGCTGTCTTCAAGTCCATCACGATACATGTGCGCGACCGGATACAGGGAGGCGCTGGGGAGTTCGATATCTGTTTGCGAATGCATACGCGTTGGCTGCAGCAACCCTAGCATAAACTTGGACCAGGCGCAGAAGTGGGCAGGGCTTTTGCCGTCACCTCCGTTCCAGGAACCGAAGGCCATGATCCCCCAGTAACCGATACCCGCCGTTATATTACTGTAATCATACAAATCCGGCAATCCAAAGAAATGCCCCATCTCATGGCAGATCACGCCTATCCGGATAATGCTGCTGTTGGAGGTGTCCCCGCGTAGTGCCGGCGAAGTGTGGTACCGGTACATATTGACGCCGTTTTTCGTTTTTGTGCCTGTCAGATTCCACTGGTGCGACCAGATAAGTGTGGAAGGATTCCCGGTCCATTCTTCCCCGTGCCCGGAATGAATGATGGTGAGGCAGTCCACCCAACCATCACCATCGGAATCCCCCTGGGCAAAATTGAAGCCTGCTGCTGCCGCTGCTTCTATGGCATCGCTAACCATTTGTTGAGGACGCATATCCCAGCCAGAAGCATCATTCTCGCCATAATAGGCTTCCGTATTCGGCAGTCTTACCCATTCTGTGACGACTGAATTAATTTCAAGACCGCCGTAGGAAATTTCGTTGTAGTAATCGCGCACCGAACCCACCGCTTGTCCTTCAGTGTAGTTTGCCGTGTTGAACAAGGCTCTATATTCTGCTGCGGTCCGTCCTTTGGATGCCAATGCGCGGTCGTTCACATCATCCCAGTGATCACTGAATGCGGCAAGGATAACGATGTTGCTGATGGTGGTATTTCCCGACACAGGTACTTTAGACGACGATGTACTAATCTTGTTAACCAAGACCGATGGGTCCTGCAACGTTGCTTTGTGCCGTTCTTCAAGCCGTGTCATTATGGCGGTTCGGTCAGGAACCAGTCCCGGCGCAAGCCCAAGGCCTTGCGGACTGACTTTACCCACAATGGCGTTGGGCAGCGGCGCGTGGCCTGATTTATTCGCCGCGGGGGTGGCATATTTCCAATAACCGTCTGATTGGTCGTTTACGATGAGATAGCCGTCGTCAGTTTCGTGCCACTTGAAAAATTCGTCCCCACACAACCGCATCTCAAACCGAGTGCCATCGGGTTGCATTGCTTCCTGGATTCCCGGATAGGCAGGCACTGCAACAGCAGTAACGAAAGGGGTGGATAGCAAAAGCGCTGTGGCTGCCATGATTCGAACAAAGGATTTCGTGTTCATAACCGGTCTTTCCCAAGAGTTAAAATTTTATCTTTCTTTTTCACTAACATTTTTGAGCAGTACTACATTTCTTTTTTCATCCACAATATAGACTGCAAAAGACAGAAAATTATACCATGATTCCAAAGAGGTATGGATTTGCGTCTCCTATATCGAATCATTCAGCGTTACGGATATATGTTATACTAAACGTATCACAATAAGGAAAAGAGTGCGATGAAAAACAAAGTTTGGCTTCTGGTTGTATGTGCGTTGCTACTGTCGTTGTTTTCTCCTTTATCCTACGGTGAGAAAAAGCCCATTGCCATCAGTTCCATTGAAGAACTGCAGCGCATTGGAAACGATGCGGCCTATCCGCTGAACGGCTACTATGTGTTGACACGCGACATTGACGCGGCCCATACTGCTCGGTGGAATAATGGCGCGGGGTTTGCACCCATAGGCCAACGGCTGGAAGAGGATGACTCCCTGGCGTTCAATGGCTGGTTTGATGGTCAGGGATATGTGATACGAGGCTTGTTCATAAACCGGCTTGATGCGCAGGGCGTCGGGCTATTCGGTTCTATTGGCGGCAATGCCGTGGTGGTGAATGTGATCCTTGAGGGCGGCTCCATCTCTGGCAGCCATTACGTGGGCGCGTTGGTGGGTGAAAACTGGTCGCAGGAAGTGGCGGCATGTTCTTCCTCTGCAACGGTTTCCGGTATTACCCGTGCTGGCGGCTTGGCGGGTATCAATCGCGGCACCCTGGATATGTGTTCTGCAGCCGGGACGGTTCAGGGCAACGAATATGTAGGCGGCCTTGTGGGACGTAATTACGAAGGAATCGTCGAAAACAGTTGTTCTACCGGATCGGTTTCAGGCGTTTATTGGGCTGGCGGCCTTATCGGGGAGTCTTTCGCGGGTGAATCCTACGATTCCTATTGGGATGTTACTCTTTCAGGCGTAGCCGTATCGGCTGGCGGCGTCGGATTGACTTCGGAGGAAATCAGTCGGCTGTAAGCGCACGATTCCTGATTCCCTTTATGGTTCGAATGAGTGCTTTGTTTGTTTTTTTTGTTTTGAATTACGGAGAGTGAAAGGGAGTGGAAATGCGAATGCGAAATGTTGGCCTTACGACTCTATGTATAGGGATTTTCTTCTTTTTGCCTTGCTGCCAGCATCAGACCATACCCGATGCTGTAACAACACATAACTTTGGATGGCGACGCACTGGATTATCAACCGAAGCCATCGCGGCAGCGGGTTCTCCCATTGAAATAGCCTCTATTGAAGCATTACAGAAGATTGGCAAAGACGCAGCCTATCCTCTGGATGGCTACTATGTTCTGACCACCGACATTGACGCTTCGGAAACATCCCGTTGGAACAATGGTGCAGGCTTTGATCCCATTGGCAAATTGAACGACATTAAGTGGAAAGGTTTCAGTGGTTGGTTTGATGGTGCCGGGCATAAAATCACGGGGTTGACAATACAAAGGTCGGAACAGTCCGGTATCGGTCTTTTCGCTTCCTTAACCCAAACCGCCGTTGTGGTAAACGTCATACTCGAAAATGGATACTTCCACGGCAAGTACTATGTTGGCGCGTTGGCTGGAGAAAACCATTCAAACGCCGTTGCTGCCTGTCACTCCTCTGGTATTGTGAAAGGACGTTCACGGGTCGGCGGTTTGATTGGTATTAACCGTGGTGTTGTTGAAGCCTGCTACAGTACGGCAACCACGTCAGCGGATGACCGAGTAGGCGGTCTTGTGGGTCGGAACTGGAAGGGTGTTATATCCGAGTCTTATGCTGCTGGCAATGTTTTCGGGCATGATAGGGAGTTGACGGGCGGGTTGGTTTCGCAAAATGATGACGGGATTGTGCGCAGCTCATTCTGGGCAATTGACCTGACAGATCAGGATAAGTCGGCAGGCGGTACAGGGCTTAGGAGCGACATGATGAAAGCTCGAGCGCCTTTTGACAATGTTGGTTGGGACTTTTCCGGCATGTGGACTCTGATTCCCGGACGCAGTCTGCCGACCTTTCGGTTCCA
>CAZBNU010000175.1:0-8888 GCA_964493075.1 uncultured Nitrospirales bacterium
CTTCCACCACCGGCTCCGGCTCTTCCACCACCGGCTCCGGCTCTTCCACCACCGGTTCCGGTTCTTCCACCACCGGCTCCGGTTCTTCCACCACCGGCTCCACTACTTCCACCACCGGTTCCGGCTCCACGAGTGCTGCCAAAAGTGATGTCTGGTCCGTGTCCAAGTCTGGTTCGTCAGGTGTGCTGTGATCTGGTTCTGATGTTTGTACCGTGCTGGCTTCTTCAAAAACGGGTTGTGGAAGAACGGTTGGGTCTACTGGGGAACTATTTGGCGGGGATGCTTCTGGCCTATTCCGTTTTTTCAACGCTTCGACAGCGCTATTCAAACTCATCTCACGGAATGGGAAAGCATTTTCAACCTCAGAAGATACCGCGAGGGTGTCTTCCTGAGGATCGTTATCACCGGGTCTTGTTGTTATGTTCTCCGATGAATCTTCTTTCTGGACTAGTGCTTTTGCCTCGTTCTCCACAGGGGCAGTGTTTTCATAAAATGAAGGAGGTATCGGTTCTGTCGTTATGCATGTAATTTCAAGACAGGGAGTATCCACTACCGAAACCAGAATTACCACTTTGTTAGCCGACAGCACTATGAATCTGGTCTGAAAATCAAAGGTCTTTCCCTTTGCAGATATTGTTTCTGCAAGATGCTCTATAGTCAACGGGGGCGATACCGGCACCATATAGTGGGTGATTGTATTGCCGTTGTCATGTCGAAGCGACTCAATCCCCATGATGTGTGAGGAAACACCTGCATGGATTGCCGCCTCGCTCACCAATCCTTTAATCTCTTCGCACCGGTCGTCAATTTCATACGCTGGTCTGTTTTGTGCATAGGTTGCCCGCAGCGAATAAAATGCGCCTGCTACTGTTAATAGGAGGCATATTGTCAGCACGCACAGTGTTCTGTTGCGACTATAATGCCGCTGGGAGAGTAGGATATCTTTTATTTTGCTTTTTTGCATCCAACAATTTCATTTCATTCTTTTGTTTCAGCCCGTACACACATCTACCCAAGTTATCTCGTCCAGTTCATGCCCAAAAAAACGCGCCCCTACCCTCGAGAACCCCTCCGGGTCGTCGCTGACCAGAAACCGATGGCTACCTGGCTTATCGTCTTGTACAAGAAGGCGTTCATGTTTCATTGTGAGCATAACAGCCCGCGCTGTTTCCTCGGCGCTGTCCACCAAGCGGATTTCAGGCCCCATAACATCGGCGATGGTGTTTCGCAGCAAGGGATAATGGGTACAGCCCAGAACCAGGGTGTCTATGTCTTTTTGAATCAATTCTTCAAGGTAGGTCTTTGCTACTTGCTTGAAAACAGCACCTTCAACCCACCCCTCTTCAGCAAAAGGGACAAACAATGGACAGGCAACGCCATAGACATGGGTGTCAGGACGTATATTCTGTATTGTTCGGGTATAGATTTTACTTCCAACAACCCCTCGTGTTCCAATGACGCCGATGCGTCCTGATTCACTGCAATTGCATGCAGCACGCGCTCCTGGTTCTATAACGCCCAATACGGGGATGGGAAGCTGGCTGCGCAACGTATTCAGTGCAAAGGCCGAGGCGGTATTGCATGCAATAACCAGTAATTTAATGTTTTGACGAATAAGCAGGTTTGCACAGGCTTGGGCATATCGGATAACCGTTTTCGGTGATTTGGACCCATAGGGAACCCGGGCTGTATCGCCAAGATAAACGATGGATTCTGCGGACAGCGTCTCCATTATCTTTCGGCAGACAGTAAGGCCGCCAACGCCAGAATCAAACACGCCAATAGGACGATATGGGTCTTTGTTTTGTGTCATTCTGAACCTGTCCGGGTCCAGTGTAGATCGGGTTCGAGAGATGCGCTTAAATCCAGATGAGACGGGAATGATTCCTGTGGCGTTGCGCCATCAAAAAGGAAACGCACCGTCCTTACCGCAACATCCTCCGGCCCCTGTAAATCAGGCTGCACCAGCGTATTGATAATCCCGTACACCATTAACGCTTCCATCTCTGCGCTTCTGGGCCTGTTTTGAGCGGTCAGCATTTCCGAAGAGAGGTCAACAATTAATTCCCCATCCGGTCGCAGATACAACGCGCGTACTTCGGTTTGTTCAGGGAGAACTGGGAACAATAACTCGCTCTGTGGTCCCTTTAGTAAGTCGTTCAGCACCGTGCGGCAATTTTCAACCGTGTGGTTCTTGAATTCAATTGTCAGGGGCTCCGGGGTTAACCAACGGCCATCCCCATCGGTAAAGTATAATACCGCCGCTTTTGTTCCTAGCGCATTAATTTCCGAGGCTGCCTGATGGATTGTGTCCGTGTCTTCTTCCATCGCCGGCACAAAAGCCGCCATCGGGTCAGTGCCGCCCTTGAGCATTTCGTTAATCAACAGTCCCACAACGAAACAAAGCACTAGGGTGGTCATTGCCCACAAGGTCAGGAATAACTGTCTGAAAACTGAAGTTTTTTCTGCTGGTGTCATCTCGGTGTATCCGTTCGTAATTCATGCAATATAATGCATACGTATGCGGGATTGCCTCATACGAGTAAATAAAAGTTTAGTTGCTTTGCTGCGGTAGTGCAGCGATGATGGCCCGTGTCAGTGCTTCCGCCACATGCATCTGGTAGGCTTCTTCTGACACGGAGGCCGTAACATCCGGGTTGCTCAGATATGCCAGTTCAATGAGAAGGCATGGCATTTCACAGAGGCGTTGCATAATCAAAGGTGCTTTGCGTACAGTTACTGCCCCCAGCGTATTGTCGGCTGCCAGCGTCTGCGCAATTTGATAGGCCACTTTTGCCGCCCGTTCTCCATAGGTGCGGCGGCGGGTGAATTCCTGTCGTATTTCTACGCTGGCTTTGGCATTTGGAGGTTCTGGCAAGTTGTCAGAGAAAAGCGTAATCCCATTCGTGTGGCTTATCGCCGAATAGCCGGAATGGACGCTGATAAGCAGGTCGCCAGCGGCAGTATTAGCGGCTTTTGCACGGGTGCTTAAGTGCATGTCCTTGTCAGAGTCGCGGGTGAGATGAATCGTAAGAGACGTATTTTCCTTTAAAAGGCCTCGAATCTTCATCAGTATGGCCAGCGAAACGTCTTTCTCCATCACCGATTCACCCGCTGTAGCGCCGGTGTCCTGGCCGCCATGGCCCGCATCCAGAATCAAAACGCCGCCAATCTCCGAAAAATCGAAAGCGCCTGATTCGGAGGCAATCCCGTCTGTTGCTTCAACGGCAGCCTCATCTTCAGCAGCAGCCTGATCTTCAACGGCGGGTGCCACTTCGGGGATATACGCTTCCTCAACGGGGGGCGGCAATAAGGCACTTTCATCTACCTCAACGTCAGTTTCCTCTTGGGGAAGAGTGGGGCTTTCAACTTCGGGAAGCGGCAACACTTCCAGCAGAGAACTCGGGTCTTCGTCCAGCGGTGACGGTTCTGGTGGCGGGGATGGGGCCGTTGAAGTCGAACCCGATGCGAGCGAAAGACGGGTTTGGTAGGCCTGCGCAAAAAATTGCGCCACATCTGCCTGCGCCAGGTAGATATCCCCGGCATGCAATCGTGAGGGATACATCAGGGAAAAGGATATGCCGGGCATTGTGACGGAGACAGTTTCCTGCTTAAGAATGGCCGTGGTAGACTGATAGTTCGCCAGGCACGCCTCTTCGGTTATCTGTAACGTACCTCCCAGGCCCTGTAACAGGTCGCCCAGCGAAACATAGGGTGTCGTCTGCGCATAAAGTAGAGTTGCGGCAACAACAATCTTTTGATTGTTTATCTCAAATTCGTATTGTGCCTCGTCTGCATGGACAGAAAAAAAGCACAGCAAGCACATTAGGATAACGCCACTATGTATTCTAAGGTTATAGGACACAAATCCACCATTCACCAAAAGAAGTTGCACTACGATTAAAAAAGAAAACGCCCGAAAGTATCCGTGTATGCCTATAAATCTACCTTATTACTCCCGCAAGATGCAAGCAGGATTGATTCGTAGCAGGATATTATCTGCGCTTACGACCGGAATTTGACACGGCAAGCTTTATGACGAGCATTTCAACGAGCAGGTGTTGGTTGGAACCGGTAGTACGCAAGGCAAACTGGGTTCGCGTACAAAGTGCAAGGGCATCTATAAGCTTTTGCAGAGGAAACTTTTTGGCCAGCGGTGCAACTCTGTTCGCAACAAAAGGCTTGGGGGCGGCGGGTTGTGTGTCGGCATGTGCCCGATAGGCACTTTCCAACAGCCAGTGAATAGTTCCCAATATCTCATCCGGATGCTTGTTCATGGCGAACAGTTCGTGAAGCGCCTCCAGTGAGGCCGTGGTATTTGACTGGGCAAGGGCATCGGTAAGCGCCCACACCGTGGATTCGGCTACATCAGCGCAGGCCGCCATCACATCAGTTTCTTTTATCGTTGAGCGTCCGATTGTGAAACTGACGAGTAGATTGAGGGCATTTTTCATGTCGGAGAGTTTGCCGCCTACGCGGTCTATCAGCGCAGCGACAGCGGGTGAGTCAATGGTCAGATTGCACTTTGCAACCTCCGCACGAATCCAGTTCCCAAGATTTCGGTCATCGAGTTGCGGGCACTCCACCACAACGCCATTCTTTTCAAATGCCTTAAAAAGACGCTTCCGCTTGTCAGCATTGGGCGCTACCAGCATAAGTATGGTGGATTCTGAAGGGGACTCCAGGCAGTCGAGAAGCGGCAATATAGGGGAGCGCTTTTCTGTTGCCATTGCCATGTACGAATTCGCATTGCGCACAAGAATAACGCGTCTGTCCACAAGAAAGGGAAGGGTGCGGGATTCTTCTGCGACCTGTCCCGGATCCGTTTCATCCGCGTAGAAGATGGTGAGCGCAAGGTCTTGCGTGCCAGGGTCCACGTGCGTCTTCATGATTTTTTCAATTGCTTCGTCCGCAAGATAAGGCTCAAAATCTTCTTTGCCCCAGGGCGCTTTTCCGGCAGTAAATAGAATTATCGGCGGCAACGCCTTCTTACCTATAGTCGCGACAAAATCTTGAATCAGGACGCCCATTTACCAAGGCTCCACAACCCGGTAGAAGATGTCCGAGGCCAATTGCTCAAGTGCTTCGGACGCCGCTCTGTTTTCTTCTTCAGAGGCGAATGAACGTACTGTAGACAGGTAAACTTCCGTGTTGCCACGAAGCCGGTCGGAAGATACGCCAGCAGCACGGGTGTAAAAAGAGGTTTCGCCCGCCATAACCGGTTCTTCCCACAATACCTCGCCTGTCTTCAAATCGGTCAGACGTACCGCTGCGGTGACCACCATCAGGGATTGGGTGACTTCGTCCTGTTCGGTTGTCAGCCCTTTGCGGTTGAGGTCCAGCACCACACCCTCCAGAAGCAGATCTGCTTCTTCCGGGGTGGCGATTTTCAGGCGGCTGTCAGTAACGAATTTTCGCACCAGCGCATTTGAAAGCGGTGCTTGTAAATCGTAATGGGCGCTCGTGTCATAAAAAGGAGATACGGCAATACTGTGATACATCGGGTCGAGTGAACTTTTCGTAGTGTAGCCGCAGCCGGAAAGGGCACACGCGGCAACTACGGCTATTGCCAGAGTCGCATTGATAGTGCAAAGTCGTCTTGAAAAAAAAAGGCTCATAAGGAGGATCGTATGCCTTCTGCATATTTATCGCCTACATGCTTGACACCGCTATGCTCGGCAAGCCAGTTCGCAGCAATTTTGGAGGCTTCGGTGTCTTCAAAATCGTTGGTGAGCATTTCATAATATAGCTTTGCGGCGGGATATTCTCGACGTTTTTCATAAAACCGTGCGATGTCCAGACGTTGTTGGGCAATGGATTCGCGCATTTCGGATCGCTTTTCGTTCAGGTCGGCAATCCGTTCATCTTCAGGAAAACGGGTGGCAAATTCATCGATGGAAGCAACTGTCAATTCGCTGGGGGTTTGGTCATAGGCGGGAGGCAAAGACGCATTGTAATAGCACAGCGCCAAACCGTAACTCGCATCATTCACCCAGTCCGAAGCGGCATAATCTTCAACAACCCGCTGGTATTCAAAAGCAGCGTCAATATATTCCTTGCGCGCATAGTGGCATAGTCCCACCTTATACTGTGCCTCAGCTGCTTCCGGCGTAAAGGGCTGATTGTCTACAACCATGGTGTATACTTCAGCGGCACGCTTGAAGGGACGTTTCTTGAAAAGCCGGAAGCGTTTGGGTGCAAGTTGCTCGCCCTTAGCGTAATACAGATCACCGATTTCATACTGCTTTGCAATGGCATCATGATACCGGTCTGTGTCCGGATGAGCTGCCAGTAATTGCTGAAAGGATTTTGCTGCGGTCATCAGGTTATTACGTGCCATCTGGATTTCACCGCGCAGATAAAGATTCTCATCTGCGAGGTCGTCTGTGCCATAGTATTCCACGAACTTGTCGGATTCGCGCATGGCCTTACGGTAATCCCCTTCAAGCATGAGGCTGCGGACATACTCCAACTGCAATTCCGCAGTCTCTTTCGGCATACGCTTGATGTTCACAAACCGGCCGGTCTGGGGGGTCCAGGTCCACTGTGCCTCTGCGGCGCCAGCCATAACCAGAACGAGTAGTAGTACTAAACGGATTAAATTCCGCATAACGTGTTATTCTCCCGCGTTTTTCTTGCAATAAAAATCTTTAAAAACCATTTACCCTGGAAAACAAACTAGTTAAAGAAACGTTCGACCTTCGTGCCGCTTTCTGCATCATATAGGTCGTTTCCTGAAATAACAAGTTCTCTGAAAAAATACTCGTTATTGAAACGGGCTTCCACCGTCATCCGGTCATAGTTCAATGCCCAGCGTCCTTCAAAATAATCCATCCCTGTCACAGATTTCAGCAGGGGATGGGTGGCGTAACAGACCCCGTTTTCCCGAATGGTAATTTTGATCTTGTAGTTTTCGTAGACCACCTGCCACTCAGTGCCGATAATGTTCATTTGGTTCAAAAGCGGCGGATCTTTTGGAATCGCTGCCGGACCAGTCAAGGGCTGGTTGCTGACCAGTCCCGGCTGTGCACCAGGGTCAACGTCTGAATCGGTGCCGCCGCGCATCACTTGTGCTGCGAACGGAAGAATCAGGAATACCGCCAGGAAACCACCAAAGCCTATCAGTAATCTGTTGTCCATAAACTCACTACCCCAATGCTGTAGTTAATCCGGTTTAACCAGAAGTTTCAAAAAACGCTTGCTTAAGTTACAGTATACACTATCTCCGGTAACAAAGCGTCAATAAACACCCGTTACATGATTCAAACGAATGTCCGTCACGCCCAGATTTTCAAAAAGAACCATCCTACTCGTTGTTATCCCGCAATTATAACGGACAAACGGTATCCAGAAACAACTTCACCCTGGACGGGCAACTGTTATTGGACACAAGGCATTATATCCAAAGCAAGGACAAAAAACCACAATTTTTTTTCGGCGCGCGAGAATCGGCGATCATCTGCCCGTTCCCATAGAAAAAAAGTGTACTGATTGTTGCATCAGCCCTCTTTTTAATGTAAAGTGTCGGGTATTCGTTTACTGAAACTCAAACCCTTACCATTTAACGGAGGAAAGCATGAAAAACGTATTTTCCATTAGCACGGTTATTATTGGTCTTTTGGCGACAGGTATGGCTTTTGCCGCAGATATCGAAGAAGGAACTTGGATAAACCTCTTTGACGGTGAAACCCTATACGGGTGGACCGTATTTGGGGATGGCAACTGGCAGGTTGAGGACGGACAAATTTTGATGGATGATGGCGACAGTGGTTTTATTGCCACCACTTCCCGCTTTACCGATTTTGAACTTTATGCTAAATTGCGCGTCACTGGCGGTGGAACGGCCGGTATCGCGTTTCGGGCGCCCCTGTCCGGTTATGCTCAGGAACAGGGGGGCGGCGTTGTCTACCTTGATGCTGGAGAAAAGGATGTTGCCTTCTCGGAAGTGGTCATTCGAGCTCTTGGACAGGATATTGCCGTTACGGTAAATGGTCAGCCCGTTGAAGCAAGCGCCACGAGCGCAAAGGGGCATATCGCCTTTCAACTGCATAAATATCACGATAATCGGCGTGGTCCCAAGATCGAGATTGCAGAGGTGAAACTGCGTCCCCTTGCCATGCGCTCCCTGTTTAATGGCGAGAATTTGGACGGCTGGAACATCATTCCCGATAAGGCGTCTGTATTTTCCGTGCAGGACGGTGCGATAAACATTAAGGATGGCAATGGCCAGATTGAAACCGCTGACACCTTCCGTGATTTTGTCCTTCAACTGGATTGTATCTCCAATGGCGAGCACCTGAACAGCGGTGTATTTTTCCGTGGGCCGGTCGGCGTGTTCTGGAAGGGCTACGAAGCGCAGGTGCGAAACCAGTGGGCGCGTGATGACCGTACCAAGCCGGTGGATTTCGGTACCGGCGGCATGTACGGCGTTGATGCGGCGCGTAAGGTCGTCAGCACCGACCACGAATGGTTCAATATGACGGTGGTGTGTTGCGACAACCACATGGCTGCCTGGGTAAATGGCTATCAGGTGTCGGATTTTGTGGATACGCGCCCGATTAAGACCAACGGCGACGGCAAAAATGGATTTGTAACCGAAGCGGGCACCATTCACCTGCAGGGACATGATCCCACAACCGACCTTTCTTTCAAGAACATTCATTTGCAGGAATATCCGGCAAACTGATACAGAGTTTTCGTACTTCAAACGCGGCGCGCCGTCGGGTGCGCCGCGTTTTGTTTGTTGCAGTCGGTGCCTTGGCCTTATACTTGGACGATAAATAAAACATTTTCGTGACCGTTTGCCACTAAACTTAAACTAGGAATTGTAGGGTGGGTGAAGAGCAGCGAAACCCACCATTACAATACAGAATGCCGTCATGGTGGGT
>CAZBNU010000176.1:0-8835 GCA_964493075.1 uncultured Nitrospirales bacterium
CCGCTGGTTTTCCCCAGATTATGCGTGCCAAGCCTGTCAACAGAAAAAATGTCAATAGCGATAGCAGTACGCCAAAAACTGCCGGATCAAATCGTTCCAGGAAATCAAAAGCGCTATCATTAAAAAGTGCCAGATCGAAATGATTCCGAAGCGCCAGAGGCATGCGGTATAGCAACGTGCCGACGGTGGCGACGATCATGGTAATCAGAACAATATGTGTCTGGCGCTGCGAGTGGTGTTTCGATAGTGCGCCCACACATACCGGCACGATAATGGCAGGCGCCCAGACGTGGTAGGTGAAGAGCAGCAGGCCAATGATGTCGGAATAGATGACGGCTACCAGTATGGCTGCTATGCCGACGGCAGCCGTACATATTCTTGCGAGCAACAACAAGCGTCCGTCACCCTTGTCTTCCCAGCCGAGATGGTGCTCGAAGAGGTCTTTAACGAATATGGCAGTGGCGCTGTTCAGTGCAGAGTCGGCGGAGGACATGACCGCCATCAACAGCGCGCCGATAATCAGTCCGCCAATAATGGGATTGTTCATCTGGCGCACCACCATGGGCAAGGCCTGTTGCGGCAAAATGTCCGGATAGTGGATGCGCGCATACAGGGCGATAAACAACAGTACCGCAGGAAATACCAGGGTTAAGAAAACGCCGACTCCGGCAATGCCGATTTGCGTCTGCCGGATATTTTTGCCTGCGCAATACCGGGTGACGTAGCCGGGTGCAAACGCTTCGCCCAGCATAAAGGCAAAAAAAGTGGTAATCATGAACAACCACCCTTTGCCTCCATGCAATTTGAAGAAGTCAGGAGAAATGGTTCTGTTGGTGGAAATCGAAGAGGCGTAGGTGTCCTGCACCAGCGACAGGTTGCGTCGGTGGAGTAACTGGGCGTCGCCGCTGTTTTGCTCCACAGCGGCAATATGCTCCAGCGTCTGAACGCTTAGGTTCACTTGTGCAAAACGCTCCGGGGTGTACAGGTTTTCATCGTCCAGGCTGCCATTCAGCAGCGCAACCAGTTTTCTGATCTTGGGTCGGGGACGCTTCTCATCCACAGTGATTTCTGGTATCGGGGTTTCCGCTTTTTCCTGCATGTAAAGGGAAAGCGGGTCTGTACCGTCGCGCAGTCGTGTCGAAAGAGCGGGTGCATCCTGTATATCTACCAGTCCAAACCGGGTCGGCACAAATGCGTCGGTTTCGCTATCGTAAGAAGTGAAGATATCCGGAACGCAGAAGGCAAGGGTGATGAAGAAGCCGAGGAGCAACACAATAAACTGGTATACATCGGTATGAATAACAGCCAGCAGACCGCCAGCCGTGCTGTAGATGACCACCATGGAACCGCCAATGATGATGGCCAAACGCAACACCAGTTCCACATCGGCAAACTGCGGCATGATGGCGGACATGACGCTGCCGAATGCCGCCATCTGTGCTGCTACAATAAATACGGAAAACAGGAGAGACAGCAGAAAGGTAAAGAAGCGTGGTCCTTCCCCGAAGCGATGTCCAAAATACCCGGCAGCGGTGTAGAGTTCCGCTTCGCGAAACCGGGGCGCAACCACCAACCCGGCAAAGATGAAATGAGCATACAAACCACACGACACGACCAGCATCAACATACCCCATTCATAAGTGCGTGCAATGGCGCCAATGGATGCGCCGCCGCCGATGACGGTGGCGCCCATGGTGCAGAACAGAAAGAACCAGCCCATATTGCGGCCTGCCACCAGAAAGTCATCGGCGTTTTCCACCTTCCGTACTTTCGATACCCCTTTGACAAATACAAATCCCATATACCCGATGACGATCAACCATAATATCCAGTTACCGGTCACAATGTTTCCTTTCCTATGTGGTCTATTTTATTCTCCAAACTGTAATGCAGGATGCAACGTTTTATTTTGGTACTGGTGGGATATGCTGTTCTTAGCGTGGAGACGTAGCAGGGAAAAGGCCTTGTTGTGTCTTCTGATAATGGATGCGGATAGCACTCCGCCGATCCGGACAAATGATGCACCGGCTGTGCCACAGACACCCTGCAATGTGGCTGGCGCCTGTTAGGAGATTCAATAAACGGTGTTGCTCGTGACAACACGATTCCTGCAAGAACAAACATAAAGGCATGGTACCGGATACTCTATCCTGTAATCAATAGGCAATAATGGATGTAATGTCGAATGCACTATAAAAAGGGCGTATAATACGCGGGGTGATTTTCAATGAAAAACTGACATCGGCTTTTATGCCGGGGAGAGCGAAATAATGAAGATACTATTGACCGGGGGTTCTGGCAATATAGGTGGTTATGTATCGCGGGAATTGCAGCTGCGTAATCTTCCCCATACGATTACTGATCTACATGCGCCAGCCGAGCCTGTCCCTGGCGTAACATTTGTTGCCTGTGATCTGATGAATTCAGATCAGACTCATGAAGTGGTATCGGGTTATGATGTGGTGTTGCATCTTGCCGCCATCCCCAATGCATTTCAGGACCCGCCGGAGCATGTAATGGCGGTGAATATGGTCACCTGCTACAATGTGCTGGAAGCGGTACGTCATAACGGCATCAAGCGCATTGTATACGCGGGAAGTGAATCCTCCACCGGTTTCGGAATCCATGATGTAGTGTTGAAACCACAGTACCTGCCCATAGACGAAGCACATCCTCTCTGGCCGCACGAAAGTTACAGTTTTACGAAGCGGTTTGGCGAAGAGATGGCGGAGAACTATGCTCGTGCCTTTGGCATTGAGGTTATTTCCCTGCGGTATTGCGGCGTATGGATGCGTCAGAATCTGGAAGAGGTTATGCCGATGCTTAAGGTTTCGCGGCGCGGCGAGGCAGTACACCAACCTTGGTTTGGCTGTTATGTTGCCGCCCAGGATGTGGCACAGGCGGTGCGCCTTGCAGCCCAGTATCAATTTACAGGCAATGAGTCTATACCCTTCGAGGCCTTTTTCATTACTGCCGATAAAACCTTTTATGCAGAACCGACGCTGGAGGCGATGAAACGTATCTATGGTGAGTTGCCTGAAGTGTGCGACCCTGAGTACTACCGGATGAATCCCAATGCGCCCGCATTTGATATTCGCAAGGCACAGCGCTTGTTGGGTTATGCGCCAACAAAAGACTGGCGCACCATCGAAGGCTGGGAAGAAGAAGACTGAAAACCGGACACAAAAGATGCAGGATTGATTTTATATAAGGCCTTTGTTATATGATGCAGCCAGTGGGGCGGTTAGTTTTTGGTTATTAAATAACAGAACCATACAGGAGAACGAGATGGCAGCAGTACAATGGACAGATGATTTATCGGTGGGCGTTGATGTGATAGATGAGCAGCACAAGATGCTGGTGCAGCACCTGAATGATTTTGCAGCGGCGGTAGCTTCCCATCAGGGGCCCAGTGCTATCACGTCAACCCTTGGTTTTTTGATTGAATACACAAACTTTCATTTCGCGGATGAAGAGAAGCACATGACCTGGGCAAAATATCCGGGGCTGCAACAGCAGATTGAGGAGCACGAAGCCTTCAGAAAGACCCTGGCTAATGTGGAGGCGGACTTCAAGGAAGACGGCGCCACTCATGATCTCGCCAACGATATAGATACCCTGCTTGTGAACTGGTTGATCAAGCATATTCGCGCTGTGGACCTGCAATTCGGCAAGTTCCTGTCGGAAAAGGGCATCACAATCGGGACGGAAGAATAGAGACGCTTGATTCCACGTTGAAGAAGCAGCGGTTGTGTTTCCCTCTGTAAATATTTTCGGAACTTGATTTGCACTGTTCCGGTTTGTATAATTACCCGTCGGTATACAGTGTTTTCCGGCATTTCACAGGTGTGACGGGAGGAAGCGTCCGCTGTGTGGCAGATGGAAAACACGCCTTCTTTATCATTGATTCCAAACGGATTACGGATAGTAATGGAAAGACACTATGGCTGAGTATACGATTAAAAAAGGGCTTGATATTCCAATTGCTGGAGAGCCCGGATCGGAAGTTTCCGACAAGAAGGTCCGGCATGTTGCCATTGTGGCGCCGGATTATGTAGGGATGAAGCCGCGAATGATGGTGCAGGCGGGAAATGCAGTCAAACGCGGCACAGCGCTCTTCGAGGATAAGAAAGCGCCTGGTGCGTTATTCACCGCACCAGGTGCTGGCATTGTGCTTTCCGTGAATCGCGGCGACAGGCGTGCCTTGCAGACGGTGGTGGTTGAACTGAATGAAAATGAACTGTCGGGCACCCCTGTCGATGATGATTTTCTTTCTTTCTCAGCCTATACCGGCAAGGCAGCCAGTGAATACACCCGTGAAGAAGCGGTTGCGCTGCTAGTGGAATCGGGGTTATGGCCTGCTTTTCGCACGCGGCCTTATAGCAAGACACCATTGGTGGACAGTGTTCCGCATTCGATTTTCATAACCGCAAGCGACACCAATCCGCTTGCGCCGTCTATGGATGTGGTTCTTGATGGGCGACAGGATGCGTTGGATGCAGGGGTGCAGTTGGTTTCAAAACTTACCGAAGGCAAGGTGTTCTTTTGTCGGGAGAGCAGTGATAAACTCGCGCCATCCTCGCCCCCGAAAAACGTGAGTGTTGAATCCTTTTCCGGACCGCACCCAAGTGGTACTGTTGGGCTGCACATTGGTCTTTTAGACCCGGTAGGCAGCGCAAAGACCGTGTGGCATGTGGGACTGCAGGATTTGCTGGGTATAGGGGCGCTTGTACTGACGGGTAAACTGGACGTGGTCCGTCTGGTGAGCCTGGCTGGTCCCGGTGTCAAGAAACCGTGCCTTCTTCGGACGCGGCTTGGCGCTTCTGTGGATGAACTTGTCGCTGGGGATCTGTGCGATGGGGAGAATCGCGTTATTTCAGGTTCCATATTGAATGGCCGTGCTGCGGCAGGGGATGTGTTGGGTTATTTAGGCCGATTCCATAACCAGATTACCGTGTTGGCGGAAGGGCGAGAGCGGGAGTTTATGGGATGGCTGGCGCCGGGAAGCAATAAATTCTCTCTGAGTCGGCTGTTTCTTTCCGCCCTTTCACCGAAAAAGAAGTTCAAATTTACAACGACCACCAACGGAAGTCCTCGCGCCATCGTCCCTATTGGACTTTATGAGCAGGTGATGCCTTTGGATATATTGCCCACGTTTCTGCTGCGTTCCCTGGCATGTGATGATATGGAACAATCTTTGAAACTGGGCTGTCTTGAACTGGATGAAGAAGATTTGGCCCTTTGCAGTTTTGTGGATCCGGGCAAAACGGATTTCGGAACGTTGCTGCGCAGGAACCTTGAACTGATAGAGAGAGAAGGGTAATAAGCGCTTATGAAATTCCTACGCGATTTAACAGACAAGCAAGCGCCCCTTTTCGAGAAAGGCGGCAAACTTGAGTTCTTCTATCCACTCTACGAGGCGATAGATACCTTTAACTTTACGCCAGGCAAGGTGACTGGCAACGCGCCTCATGTGCGTGATGCCCTTGATTTGAAACGGTTGATGATGACCGTGGTCATAGCGTTATTCCCGGCGATACTGGTCGGTTTGTGGAATGTTGGATTTCAGGCTAACGCTGCCATGGCGGCAGGGGCTGATCCCGAAGGTTGGCGTGCTGCCCTTATTGGTATGATGGGGCTTGGATTCGATCCCGGAAATCCCCTCGCCTGCTTCATCCACGGCATGCTGTATTTTTTGCCGATATTCGTTGTGACCTTTGCGGTAGGTGGCGGTATTGAAGTACTGTTTGCCATGATCAACAAGCATGAGGTGAATGAAGGATTCTTTGTTACGGGATTTCTTATTCCGCTCATTCTGCCGCCGACGATTCCGTTGTGGCAGGTGGCGTTGGCGACGGCATTCGGCGTTATCATCGGCAAGGAAGCATTTGGCGGCACGGGGATGAATATTTTCAACCCTGCGCTGGTGGCCCGTGCTTTCCTGTATTTTGCTTACCCAGCCCAGAACTCCGGCGAAGACGTCTGGACGCCTGTCACTACGGCTACTGTTGACGGGTTCAGTGGCGCTACGTTGTTGGCACGCGTTGCCGAAGCCGCACCCAATGAAGAAGGCAATGCATACCTGGGCGCCATTGAGGCCATGAAAGTGAATGGTGACCCGGTTAGTTGGTTTGATGCGTTTCTGGGTTCTGTTCCCGGTTCCATAGGAGAAACCTCTACACTGGCCTGCCTTTTGGGTGCTGCCTTGCTGATTGTCACCGGCGTGGCCTCCTGGCGGATTATGGTTGCCATGGTGGGTGGTGGTCTCGCGATGACGCTGATTTTGAACCTTGTGGGTTCGGAGACCAACGAGATGATGAATCTGCCCTTTCAGTGGCATTTCGTTATAGGCGGGTTTGCTTTCGGTATGGTGTTTATGGCTACGGAGCCAGTTACTGCCGCCTACACACAGATGGGAAAATATGTTTATGGTGCGGGCATCGGCATTATGGCGGTGCTTGTTCGTGTTGTAAATCCTGCATTTCCCGAAGGGGTGATGCTTGCCATATTATTTATGAACCTCATGGCCCCTTTGATTGACCATGTGATAGTTTCCAGACATATCAGCAGGAGGGTCGCGCGCAGTGCAGTATAGTATGAAATATATTTTTGGATTTGCCGCTGCAGTCTGTCTTGTGTGTTCGATACTGATTTCCGTTGCGAACGTCGGACTGCGTGAACGGCAGGAAATGAATAAACTTTTGGACAAACAAAAGAGCGTTCTTCAGGCTGCCTGGCTGGTGGAACCGGGTGAAAAAGTAGATGCTGAGCGCGTGGATGAAATCTTCGCAAATATTGAGTCGCGTTTACTTGATTTGACCAGCGATACCCTGTTGGATGAAGCGGCATTGGCGGCATTTGACGAGAGCAAAGCACCTATGTCGCCTGCGCCAGAAAACAATGCTGGCATACTGGAAGTTCCAGAACGCGTGAAGATTTATGAAGTGCGTGACGGTGACAAGATTTCCATGTTGGTGCTGCCTATTGTGGGAAAAGGGCTTTGGTCTACTATGAAGGGTTTTCTGGCTCTGGATGCGGACGGACGTACCATACGCGGCCTTACGTACTATGATCAGGCTGAAACCCCGGGCCTGGGTGGCGAAGTGGATAATCCCCGCTGGAAAACGCTCTGGAAGGGACGCGTAGCCTATGATGAAAACTGGAAGCCGGTTATTGAAGTGATTAAGGGTCCTGCTGGTAGTGTTGAGGAAACACCCCATAAGGTGGATGGGCTTAGCGGTGCTACGCTGACGAGCCGCGGCGTAACAAACATGCTGCAGTTTTGGCTTGGCGAAAACGGTTACGCGCCTTTCCTGAAATCATTCAGCGAAGGCGGGAGGGCATAATACAATGAAAATGAATCGAAAAGAACGGGAAGCATTGGTAGACCCCTTGTTCGACAATAATCCTATTGCGCTTCAGGTGCTTGGGATTTGTTCGGCCCTTGCAGTGACCACAAACATGGCGACTGCATTGGTGATGAGTATGGCAGTGCTATTTGTGACGGCAGGCAGTTCGACGGTGGTCAGTTTCCTGCGCAATAACATTCCACCGAGTATTCGCATTATCGTGCAGCTGTCCATTATTGCATCCTTTGTAATACTAACAGATCAGATACTCAAGGCATATCTCTTTGACATTAGCAAGCAGTTGTCGGTTTTTGTCGGACTGATTATTACCAACTGTATCGTGATGGGCCGTGCTGAAGCGTATGCGATGCAGAATGGACCGTGGCTGAGTTTCCTAGATGGCGTGGGCAATTCCCTGGGCTACACCATAGTGCTCGTGTGTGTTGGATTTTTTCGCGAACTGTTCGGAGCCGGTTCCCTGTTTGGCTTTGTCATATTGAAACCGGTGACAGCAGGCGGTTGGTACGAGCCCAACGGATTGATGCTGCTTGCGCCGAGTGCCTTTTTTCTGATCGGTGTTTTTATTTGGGTACTTCGCGTGTGGAAGCCCGAGCAGGTGGAGAATTCATGATATGGAACATTATTTAAGTCTTTTCGTTAAGTCCATATTTGTTGAAAACATGGCATTGGCCTTTTTCCTGGGCATGTGTTCCTTTCTGGCTTGCTCCAAAAAGGTGGAAAACGCCTTTGGCCTTGGGCTCGCCGTTACGTTCGTGCTGACCATTACCGTCCCCATCAATTACCTCATTTACAATTATCTGATGGCGCCGGGCGCCATGGCGTGGATTCATTCATCGCTGGGTAATGTGGATATTTCATTTTTGTATTTCCTGAGTTTTATCGGCGTTATTGCTGCCATCGTGCAAATCGTCGAAATGGTGCTGGATAAATACGTGCCGAAATTGTATGCGGCCTTGGGCATATTCCTGCCGCTGATTGCCGTGAACTGCGCCATATTGGGTGCGTCCCTGTTCATGGTGGAGCGTTCCTATAATTTGGGTGAGAGCGTGGTATATGGTTTTGGTTCTGGTGTAGGCTGGGCGCTTGCGATTACTGCACTGGCGGGTATTCGTGAGCGCATGCATTACAGCCATGTTCCCGCCGCATTGCGTGGGCTTGGTATTGCTTTTGTGTTGACCGGGTTGATGGCGATTGGATTTATGGCCTTTTCAGGCATTCAGTTATAACAGATAGAGGAGACTACCTTCATGGGCGGTCTGATTACCATTGTAATGGGTGTGGTTATGTTCTGCGGCGTTGTGTTGTCGCTGGTGGGTGTACTGCTCGTTGCCAAGGCAAAATTAGTGCCTTCGGGTGATGTGCGTATTCTTATCAATGATGACGAAAGCAAGGCGCTGACCACGCCCGCAGGCAGCACGTTGCTCAATACCCTGGCAGCGAACAAGATATTTATTCCATCTGCATG
>CAZBNU010000177.1:0-8818 GCA_964493075.1 uncultured Nitrospirales bacterium
ACACGAAAGCCTACATCGTGTACCGCTTGTGATGCCTCGTAATGCAGCCGGAATGCGGAACGGCCGCGGCGCGGTGTGTCGAGCCAGGAGCCTCCGCGGACTACCTTGCGGTTGCCTGTAAGGGTGTTCCCGTCGGCAGAATAATGGGAAGCCGTCCATTCCGCCACGTTACCATGCATATCGTATAGTCCCCACGGATTCGGCGCGAAAGAACCGGCAGGCGCCGCCACCCGCCAGGTGTCGTCGAAACGGGTATCGGCAGGACGCCAGGCAGGGTGCGCCGTAGGCACATGGGGATAGTACACGGTGTAGTGCGTGGCATCGGAGAAATTGGCGTAGGTACTGAAATCGCTGTCCAGCGAACCGTACCAGAACGAACTGACGCTCCCCGCACGACAGGCGTATTCCCATTGTGCCTCCGTGGGCAGCGAGAAGCGTAGTCCGGTCTTTTCGGAAAGCCAGTTGCAGAAGGCCATTGCCTGTGTCCACGACACGCGCACCACTGGCTGTTCGGGACGATTCAGGGTGAAGCCCCGTTCATCATCGCCGAACTGGTACTCCTCGCCCGTCTCGAGGCCGCTGTCATGATTAGGATCGAAACAGCGGTATTGGGCATTGGTGATTTCAAAACGCCCCATCAAAAAGGACGCATCCACGCTTGTGGGTGTTGCCGGACGCTCATTGGGATACCCCGTGTCCGAACCCATGATAAACTGTCCGGGTTCAATGCGCACCAAATCAAGGGATACGCCCGGCGCAATTTCGATGGCGGTCACGGGTAGATTGTCGGGAACGTCAACGGTTTCCGGAGCACTACCTTCTTCAAAAGTCAAGGCATGGAATCCTTCCTCTGGCATGGGGACTTCCGCTGCTTCCATCACTGCCGCGACTGAAATGGCGTCCGGTTCTTCGTCAATACCGGCATAGCGGCGGTGCAGTTCCCTTCGACGCTCTGCGCCATGAAGCGCTGCCGCGTGTTTTGTCGGGTCTGATGCCACCACCTCCTGCCAACTGCCGTGGAACGGCGCATTCAAATCAATCCAGGTGATCAGGCGGTCCCACGCCTCTGTGCTCAACGTGACTCCGTAGTGATCATCCCGCAGTATCTGGATGAGCATGCTGGTATCCGCATGGAAATCCCGAGGCCGCAACAGATGCGCGTCGCTTTCCAGCGTGGGCGTATGCACCCAGCGACGCAGTTCCATGTACGATGGCGAGAAGTGCAATTGAAATGCGGCGGGAACACGTTCGGCGGGACGTGCCGTCAGGTCGAAGGTTGCAGTGCCGTCCGCAAGCGGCTTGCCATGATGACAACCGACGCAATAGGCATCCAGCACAGGCTGCACTTCGCGTTCAAAAGAGAAGCCCCGTGCCGGGCCGTACCATTCTTGGATGGGGGACGGTTCGCGACGAAATGCAAGGCGAGCACTATCGAAAGGCCCGTTCTCGTTTTGCGGTTCGTGACAGCCGACGCAGGACAGGGTTTCCCCCGGCGCTGCGGTCATCCAACTGCGCATAAGCGCCACGGCTTTGCCCTCCGCGTCCAGCGGCTGCACAGCAACAGGCGTACAGGCGGGAACAGTGAAATAAGCGGAACCGTCCGACTCCACAGGCACGGTGCCAAGGATGCGCTTCACATCCCACGGGCCATCCAGACCGACGCGGTCAGGTTCCGCGCCAAACCCGTGATAGGTGAAGTTGTAACCCACCAGCCGCAGCGCCTTGACGGTGCCCCGGGGCACGTCTGCCAATCCAGGCCCGCGATACACATCCGCCAGCATCACGGCAGCCTCCTTGGAATCCGGGTCGGTTCGGTCGGGCACCACCGGCTGCCGTTCTGTCTTCCGCCACGGGACAGGCTCCATGAACGCCCAGCCGGGTTCCTCGTGAATTAGCACAAAATTATCAAAAATGTCCACAAGATAAATACCCCAAAGGCCGGTGCTGGAGGGTTTGCAGGAAACGAGAAAATACTTTTCACTGAGTGGCCAGGGATGAAGGAACCGTGGCCAGGTCGCGGCAATCAATCCATCCAGAATGACAGGCGCGACCTTTTCGCCGTAGCCGGGGATGCGCTGGACAACGCCGGAAGCTTCGTGTCTGCCGAGGGCGGGGTCAAGAATGACGAGTTCGCCCTGGCGCGGCGGGTCATGATGGCCGCCCACAATCGTCACCACTTTTGTGGGATGGCCGGGAATGGGCCTTGCATAAAACATGGACGTGGGCCAAAAGGAATTGCTGCCATAATATTCCATCTGTGCGCTGCCATCGGGATTGGCTTGGAAAAGAATCCGCATGAACGCATGGGCAATATCCGCATACTCCCAGCGCTGGTAGAGGATGCGCCCGTCATGCAGCACCGTGGGACACCAGTTATGATCCTGATCATTGGTCAGACGTCGTATGCAGCCCCCACGGTCGCGCAGGTACAGGTTCGCAACCTTGGAACGTCCGCCCAGGCACGGCACACCAATGAACGGCGCCGTGGATGTAAACACAATCCGGTCATCCGGCAGGTAACAGGCATCATAGTTATGCACATCAAGGTCTTCTATCAATGGCAGCAAAGTCAGCGTTCCATCCATCAGATTCAATTCGGCTATGCCCCAGCGTCCCTGTTCATCGGGCACGGACAGCAGCATCTTTTCGGCATCATAGTGCATATCCAAATCGCCAATGAACCGGTCGCCTGTAGGGGTGAACAGGGTTTCAACGCTGCCGTCCGGCGCAACTGGCGACAGTGTAACCAGTGTGTTGCTGTAGCCAGTCGGTTCCAGATCGTCGTTGCCGTGGTAGTTCATGGGCAGGCCGAGTTTATCGGCACTACGCCGGATCATGAGCAACTTGTCGAAGTCGAGGATCGGGTTCGCCAGCAGCGCCTCACGCTGCAATGCTTCGAATTTCGCGATGACAACAGCAAATGATGATTCTTTGGGAATGGCATCGTGTTCCTGTTGAAGTGCATCCAACTGCTGAAGATAATCGGCGCCATTAGGATAGCTTTCCGGAAACTCCCGTGCGAGGTCTTCAATCGCCATGCGCAGTCCACGCCAGCGGGAATCTGCGATGCCCGGTTCTTCGGGAGTTGCTAATGCAGGAAACTTGGTGCGTATCACAATAGGCTGCCACTGTTGCGGATCATCCAGATAGGCAAGCAGGTTGGCAGTCAATTGGAGTAGATTTTCACGATGCGGATTCTGCAGATCGGCGTAATCAGGCCAGTGCCAGCCGAACACAATCAAGCGTCCAGCACCCAGTGCGTACTCCACCAATGGCCGTTCCACACCTGCCGGGGTATTGCCCAACACCATGCCCCTTTCAGGACCACCCCAGTAGAAATCCGCCACAGCACGACACCCGCCGCCACTGAGCCAAATGAGGCCATCCGCCTGCTGCAATCCCTTAAAAACAGGATGGCGTGTTTCTACGGGCACCAATGCGGCAGGATCACGGTACTGTTCGAGTTCATGGCGCTGTGCGCGAATGGTAGGCTCAAGCCCAAGCACGTCAACAATAGCAAGAGCGCCCCCGGAACACAGCAGCCCGCCGCCGTTTTCCGCAAAGCGCCGTATCGCCACAAGACATGCCCCGCTGTAAATCGTGGTGTAGGCAATGGCATCCCCCTGGTGATACCACACGACATCGAAAGCATTGAGATCGCAAGGAGAACCCGTAGTATCCACAAAACCGGCCTCTCCGGGAAAGAGCAATGTGGCGTTACCCAGTGTGCTTGCCACTTCCCACGCGCCACGGTCATGCTTCCCCATTTCGTCCATAGACTTCTCTGACGACAAAAAAGCAAGGGTCATGGCCTGACTTGTAATTGCCACACCAAGAATCATTGACATGAGAACGAACATCGTTCTCATACTGTAGAATGAATAAAAGGACATAAATAAGCCCTGTGTATGTTTGCCAAATTGCAATGCCTGAAACTGCTGATTCAGTATGATATATGCGGGACAGGGGAATCAAACCGGAACCGATGACGCGATCTTTCGTAGGCGTACCTTCCCAGGTGCGCCCGGGGTTTGTTTGCATATCTTGGCGCACCTGGGAAGGTACGCCTACAAGACATCTTATAAATTTCTGTTGCAACGTCAATTCTCCAACGGGTACACTCTACCCAAAGGAACAACAGCAAAGGAAACGAATCATGGGTCTGATAACGATTGCAGGAATTGTGGTATTATTGGGTGCGACTGAAAGCGCACAGGGAAAAGAAATGGAACTCTGGTACGCGACGCCTGCCCCGGGATGGATTCAGGCATTGCCGCTGGGCAATGGCGCTCTTGGCGCGATGGTGTTCGGCGGTGTGGATGAAGAGCGCATCACTTTGAACGAGGACAGCCTCTGGTCGGGCTTCGCGCAGGATGCGGATAATCCGGATGCGCTCGCTGCCTTGCCCGAAATCCGCCGTCTGCTTTTCGAGGGCAAGGTGGAAGAGGCGGACAAACTCGCGAACGCACGCCTGGTGTGCAAGGGCGCGGGTTCCGGACAAGGAAATGGCGCCTATGATCCTTATGGTTCCTACCAGACGCTGGGCGACTTGCGTTTTGCCTTCGCATCGCTGGAAGAACCTTCGGACTATAGCCGCTCCCTCAATTTGGCAACGGGCATCGCCAGTGTTTCTTATCGGGTTGGGGACACGCTGTATGAACGCGAACACTTCGTCAGTGCACCGGACGGGGTGCTTGTTGTCCGTCTCACTGCTTTCGGTCCGGGCACATTGGACTTCACGGTACGCCTTGATCGTGACCCAAAAAGTGGCAGCGACCCCTGGAAGAATAACAGCAAACTGCAAGCGGCCGCCTCCACAAAAGAAACCATCACGCCCATTGTCGCTGGCTCCAATGGAGAAGGCCGATTGTTGTTGCAGGGACAGGCAACACCTGAGAAGGGATTGTCCTTTGCCGCCGAGATTACAGCAACACAGGAAGAGGGCGCATTGAAGACCCTGCCCAACGCGCTGGAAATCAGCGGCGCAAAAACAGTAACGCTGATTTTGAGTGCCGCTACCACCTACCGCCATGCAGAACCAACTGCTGTGTGTGCAAACGTAGTAACTGCCGCCCTAGGTAAACCCTATGATGAATTGAAGAACGCCCATGTGGCGGAACATGGCGCATATATGAACCGGGTTAGCCTTAACTTTGACGGTCCGATCCGGTATGGCCGTCCGACGGATGAACGCCTTGCCGCAGTGGCCGAAGGAAAATCCGATCCTGGCCTTGCAGCGTTGTACTTCCAGTATGGCCGCTACCTGCTCCTGGCGAGTTCCCGGCCCGGCACGCTGCCCGCCAATCTGCAGGGTATCTGGTGCGACCATATTCAGGCGCCGTGGAATGCCGACTATCATCACAACATCAACGACCAGATGAACTACTGGCCGGCGGAGGTGGGCAACCTGCATGAGTGCCACAAGCCGTTCCTGGAATTCATTGCATCCCTGCAGGAGCCTGGCAGCAAAACGGCGCAGGTGCATTACGGCGCACGAGGCTGGGTCGTCCATACCATCTCGAATATCTGGGGGTTCACGTCTCCCGGAGAGCATCCCGGCTGGGGCGCATTCAGCGCGGCAAGCGGCTGGTTGTGCCGACACCTGTGGGAACACTACGCTTTCTATCCTGACCGCGACTATCTCGCGTGGGCCTATCCCATCATGAAGGAATCGGCGCTGTTCTACCTGGACTTCCTGATTGAGGATCCGAAAACAGGCGCACTGATCACCGGTCCGTCGAACAGTCCTGAAAACAATTATCGCACGGCGGACGGCCAGGTGGCGCGGGTGTGTCTTGCCCCTGCTATGGATACGCAGATTATCCGCGACCTGTTCGGCAACTGCATCAAGGCAAGCGAAATCCTGGAAACGGACGAGTCCTTCCGCGAGCAACTGATAGCGACAAGCGCACGACTTGCGCCCAACAAAATCGGCAAGCATGGGCAATTACAGGAATGGCTGCTGGAGGATTACGACGAACCGGAACCGGGACATCGCCACATGTCGCACCTGTACGCGCTGCATCCGGGCGATGATATCACACCGGAAAACACACCCGAACTGGCAGCAGCCGCAGTAAAGACGCTGGAACGGCGCAGGCAGCATGGCGGCGGCCATACGGGATGGAGCCGTGCCTGGATGATCAACTTCTACGCACGGCTTTATGACGGCAATACCGCCCACGAAAACCTGTGCGCGCTACTCAAGAAATCCACCATGCCGAATATGTTTGATGACCATCCGCCCTTCCAGATTGACGGCAACTTCGGCGGCGCTGCGGGCATTGCAGAGATGCTGCTCCAGAGCCACACAGGGAACCTCCATCTGCTGCCAGCACTGCCCGACGCCTGGCCGACCGGAAGCGTGACGGGCCTACGCGCCCGAGGCGGCTTTGAAGTGGACATTCATTGGAAAGACGGAAAACTGACCGAAGCTATTATCCGCTCTGATTTCGGACAACCCTGTATCGTCCATACTGCCTACCCTGTTGATATATACCAAGGTGAAACACTGCTTGCGAAAAACGACGCAACCTTTGAAACCAAGGCTGGCGAGATGTATCAGGTAAAGCCGTTACAATAATAAGTACGGTGTCGCAAAAAAGAGGGTATCTCCAAGAATAGGAGGACTGAAAATGCAGAATAGTTGTCCAGTTGGAGGATGCCCAACTATTTCAAAAAGGAAGCTGCTTAAAGTAGCCTTAACTTGCAGTAAATTATTGCTGCGACCATTGCTGTGTTACAGACTTTTAAGATTAAGTATAGCCCATTATTTTTTATTCAAGTCTTTCGGCAAGGAAAACAATATAGAGCATAAGCAAAAAACATTAGATAATGCTTTCAATTGTTATGAAAAAATAAAAGAGCGTCATGATAAACGCAATAGTCTAAGCACTACCTGGGCAACTGTTTTAAGTATTCTTATTGGCATGGAAAAAGATGAACAGAAAAGACATGCTCTGACGCTATACATCTGTAAAAAGTGGGAAGTAGCAACAGCAAAGAATCCAACACGGGTCAGATATTGGTATAACTGGGGGCGTCTCATAGCCGAATTAGCGCAAAAGGAAACTAACAAAGTAAAAAAGCAACAGTTATGGGAAGAAGCGTGTCAGAAATTTACAAAAATCACCGAGTTAGACGAAAATCTGGTGAATGTATGGAATAATTTGGGCTGGGGACTGGACAACCTGGCTTACTTGGAATCCGAACAGAATATCAAGCAAACTCTTTTGGAAGAATCTCGCAGCAAATTCGAAAAAGCCATAAGTATTGATGCCAATAATATGTATGCCTTATCCAGCCTGGGCAGACTCATAGATACGCTTGCTGATTTGGAACCAGATACCGAAAAGAAAATAGCATTGCTGAAAGAGGCACAAAGTAAATACGAGCGGGTAATAAGTATTGATGAATGTTCTTCCAGTGTCCTATATAGCCTGGGAGAGGTCCTTAAAAAACTTTCAGATTTTGAAT
Organism: uncultured Nitrospirales bacterium; assembly: GCA_964493075.1. Classification (GTDB taxonomy): domain Bacteria; phylum Hydrogenedentota; class Hydrogenedentia; order Hydrogenedentales; family CAITNO01; genus SLFT01. The sequence goes on from CAZBNU010000177.1 coordinate 7,477, forward strand.
CTGATTCTGAAAAGAAACTGGAACTGCTGGAAAAGGCATGCAGCGAGTATGAAAAGAGTACTGAAATTAATACCGGTTATGCTTGTGCCTGGTGCAAGTGGGGAAGCATGCTGCGTAACATTGCTGATTTGGAGCAGGATTCTGCAAGGGAAAAGACCTTAAGGGAACAAGCAAGAGAAAAATATGAGGAAGCAACAATCCAGGAACCGGATCGTGCATGTGCATGGGGGGAATGGGCTTGGGTATTGGGAGAACTCGCTGATTTAGAGCAGGACGAGCAAATGAAATACGCCTTATTGATAGAGAAATGCAATAAGCATGAAACAATAATAAAAATGGATGAAACAGATGCTTCCGCTTGGTGCTGGTGGGGCATTACACTGGATAGACTTGCGGTGCTGGAAAAAGACCCACAGAAGAAACAATTATTGTTGCAAGATGCCTGCAATAAGCAGGAGAAATCCACAGGGTATGATGGAAGTGACCCTGCTGCATGGTTTAATTGGGGATCGTCATTGGTTGATCTTGCAGATATGGAACAAAACCTGGATAAGAAACGAACTTTATTACAGGATTCTTGCGATAAGTATGAACAAGCCATAAATTGGGATGATAAGGATGATGTTGCCTTGTCTAATTGGGGCTGGGCATTAAGAGAAATATCTCGCTTGGAGAAGAACTGTAGCAAAAAGCAATCTATCATGGAAGATGCCTGTCAAAAATGGAAACAGGCCACAGATATTAACGCAGACAATGATTGGGCCTGGTTTGAGTGGGGTGGTACTTTAATTGATCTTTCACATATCGAACCGGACCAGGAAAAGAAAGAGTCCTTGCTTGAGGAAGCAAAGGAAAAATATCTGGCAGTGAAGATTGACTCTGAAAATGCCTGCTATAACCTGGCCTGTGTCACTGCTTTACAAGGCAATATAGAATCCTGCAGGGAATGGTTGGAAAAGGGGGAGCAATATGACGCACTACCTGAAGCAGATAATATCCGCAAAGACAAGGATTTGAAAAGTGTGATGGAACTGGACTGATTTAAGGAACTTCTGGACCGACGAGAAACGAGAGAATGAACCATAAAGTCGCTACATAATCAGTCTCTGTCAAGAAATCATGACCGTCAGAACAGACATAAGTCCCTGCAGGAATGTTCGATAATAGTACGCCATTTTTTAGTGGGCGACGCATATCCATTTACCTCTGCATCCTGTAGTGGCAAGATCAAACTTGAAAAGTGTACCTGGAAGGGACATACTTTGACTATACATCGGAGAATTTATCATGGTCACAAAAGTGCAGAAATGGGGTAACAGTCATGGCTTGCGACTTACCAAAC
>CAZBNU010000178.1:0-8795 GCA_964493075.1 uncultured Nitrospirales bacterium
GTGAGGTATAAATACAGATTTCCTGATTCCGTCGAAAACAAATGGCGCTTTTTAGGGAACTGAAGAAAATAAACCGTAGCATGTCATTTCGGTTTTTTCTTTTTGATAATAATCGGAAAGAAAAAGACCGAAATCCACAGGTCAAAGGGAGGCCTATGCATAACGCCATAGATTCCGGTCTTTTTTGGGCTGGGTCGTACCAGTAAGGAAGTGTTTTAGCAGAGACGATTCTATACCAACAATAGCAGCAAAAAAACAACTGCCCGAAAAAAACGGAATGACGTCGTTGGCTTTTGCCCCAAGACTAACAACATACAGTGGCATGAGGAATTCCGATAATATACCTTGGTTCGCTATCGGGATCAGTAAATCTGAAATGCGGTGCAGTGGATGTGCGCTATTTGTTTTTCTTCTCTTCTTCCCAGAGTTTTACGTGCTTTTCAAGGAGGGCGGGCACCTGGTCAGGTGTCATGTCGCCGAATATTTTGTCTTCAATCATCACCACTGGCGCAAGACCGCAGGCACCCAGGCACCGTGTGGCTTCCAGTGAAAACATGCCGTCTGATGTTGTTTCGCCGTACTGTATGCCCAGTTCTTCTTTGATACGCTCGGCAACCCGTTCTGCGCCCTTCACGTAGCATGCGGTTCCCAGACAGATGTTGATGACAAAGCGTCCACGTGGCTCGAGGCGGAAGAAATGGTAGAAGGTTGCCACGCCAGTAACTTTTGCGGTGGGCACCTGCAACAGTTGCGCCACTGCGTCCAATTGGTCTTTTCCCAGGTATCCGAAATGTCCCTGCACTTTGTGAAGAACGCCGATAAGGTGGCTGTGTCGGTTTTCATCGGCAGCACAGGCTTCAATGTAGGCCACAATCTCCGGCGTGAGCGCTTCGGCACTTTTTTTCCGCACTTCTTCACGGTTGTCAGTTTGTACAGCAGTATTCATCATCGTATTCCTCTTGGCAGCTTGGGTTCGTAATGGGTATGCAACAGTTGATGCGCCTTCTCGCCGCCGGGCTCACCGAGAAAGTCGTCATAGAGCCGCTGTATGGCGGGGTTATGATTGGAGCTGCGCAGTTTCTTTCCTTTGTCAATTTGATAAAGTGCGGATGCACGTTTAGCCAGCAGGTCCTTGTCGAAAATATGATAGCCACGAGGCGGATAGGGCTGACCACCGCCGCCGATGCATCCCCCGGGACATGCCATAATCTCAATGATATGGAATTCCTTTTCCTTGTTGACCACGGCGTCGAGCAGGTGCTTGGCGTTGGTAAGTCCGTTGGTGACGCCTACGCGCAGGGTCAAGTCGTCACTGATTTTCAACTCCCGCTCGCGCAAGCCTTCCACGGCGCGCACTTCAGTGAATTCCAGGGATTCCGGGGGTTTACCAGTAATCTTTTCGACGGCCATGCGCAATGCTGCTTCCATGACGCCGCCAGTGGTGCCGAAAATGTCGCCAGCGCCGGAGGATTCTCCCATCGGGCTATCGAATTCACCATCGGGAAGTTCGGCGAAGTTGATGCCATAGTTTTTAATCATCCAGATGAGTTCGCGGGTGGTGATAACGGCGTCTGTTTCGGGCGTGCCATCTTCAGCAAAAAACTCTTTGCGGCGCGATTCGTATTTTTTGGCAGTACAGGGCATGACCGCGACAACATAAATATCCTTGGGGTCAATCTTGTTTTCTTCGGCATACCAGGTTTTGAGCAGGGAGGACATCATGGACATGGGCGACCGGCAACTCGATGCATTCGGTATCAGTTCGGGGTAGAATTTTTCCAGGAAGTTCACCCAGCCCGGTGAGCAGCTGGTCAGCAGGGGCAGGGGCCCGCCCTGCTCGATTCTGTGGAGTAATTCGTTGGCCTCTTCCACAATGGTGAGATCGGCGGTGAAATTGGTGTCGAATACGCGATCAAAGCCGAGACGCCGCAGGGCCGTCACCAGTTTTCCCGTGCAGGGGGTGCCGGGTTCAAGGCCGAATCCTTCACCTACGGTGGCGCGTATGGCGGGGGCTGTCTGCACCACCACATGTTTTTTGGGGTCTGCCAGGGCGCGCCACACACTGTCTGTGAAGGTATGTTCGGTAATGGCGGCGGTGGGACAGGCGTTGATGCACTGGCCGCACTGGATGCACACGGAGTCGTCCATGCGGCAGCCGTGGGCGGGTGCGACTTCGGTTGTAAAGCCCCGTCCCTGCTGGCTGAGATTGTAAACGCCCTGCACCTCGGCACAGGTTCGCACGCAACGTCCGCAGAGAATGCACTTTTCCTGGTTTCGGTTCACGGCAATGCTGTCTGTCTCAATGGGGAAACGCTTGCGCTCACCGTCAAAGATGCGCTCCCGCACACCGGTGGCATAGGCAATATTCTGCAGTTCGCAGTTGCCGTCGCGTTCACAGGTGAGGCAGGCGCGGGGATGGTTGTCCAGCAACAGTTCGACGATATCGCGGCGCGCCTGCTGGATTTCGGGGCTGTTGGTGCGCACGACCATGCCTTCCGTGGCTTTCACCGAACAGGAGGCCATGTAGAAGGGTACATCCTTGACTTCGACAATACAGACGCGGCATGAGCCCTGCATACTTAAATCGGGATGATAGCACAGTCGCGGAATGTGGATGCCCAGAGTCATTTCCGCCGCATCCATGATGGTGGTGCCCTCGGGCACGGACACTTTATTGTCGTCTATGGTGAGGGTAATCATTTTTTTTGAACTCATCATTTAATACCTTTACGGCGTCAACGCATAAAAACGAAGACGTACTGTTTGCTACTGCCTGGCTACCGCGTCGAAACGGCACACTTCAAAACAACGTCCGCACTTGATGCATTCTTCCTGGTGGATGAGGTGGGGCGCCTTGCGCTCGCCGGAAATACAACCCACGGGACAGTTGCGGGCGCACATGGTGCAGCCGACACATTTATCGGACACGATTTCATAATGGACGAGGGCCCTGCATTTGTGGGAGGGGCACTTTTTGTCCACCACATGGGCTTCATATTCATCGCGGAATCGGCGTAGTGTACTCAACACAGGGTTGGGAGCGGCACGCCCGAGACCGCACAGAGATGTTTTCTGCACCAGCGCGGCAAGCCGCTCCAGTTTGTCCAAGTCTTCCGGGACGCCATTGCCTTCTGTAATCCGTTCGAGGATTTCCAGCATACGCTTGGTGCCTTCGCGACAGGGGGTGCATTTTCCGCAGGACTCATCCTGGCAGAAGGCCATGAAAAACTTGGCCACGTCCACCATGCAGTCGTCTTCATCGAGTACGATCATGCCGCCGCTGCCCATAATGGAGCCCAGTTTACCGAGGGTATCGAAATCGATGGGCGTATCAATAAGGTCAGCAGGGATCATGCCGCCTGCAGGCCCGCCCGTTTGAATCGCTTTGAGTTTTTTTCCATCGGGCACGCCGCCGCCAATATCATTCACCACTTCGCGCAGGGTCATGCCCATGGGCGCTTCGACCAGACCGGTGTGGCACACCTTTCCGGCAAGGGCGAATACCTTGGTGCCGCCGCTGTTGGCGGAGCCGACGGAACGAAACCAGTCGCTGCCGTAAACCATGATAGCGGGTACATTGGCGAAAGTCTCGACATTATTGATGACGGTGGGTTTGCCCCAGAGACCGCTGTCTGTGGGGAAAGGCGGACGGATGCGCGGCTGGCCCCGCTCCCCTTCTATGGAGTGAATCAGGGCGGTTTCTTCGCCGCATACAAAGGCGCCCGCGCCGAGCCGCACCTCGAGGTCCATGGAGAAGTCGCTGCCGAGGATGTTTTTCCCGAGGAGGCCGTTCTTGCGGCATTCGCCCAACGCGTGTTCGATGCGCTGAATGGCCAGGGGGTATTCGGCGCGCACATAGAAGAAGCCACGGGATGCGCCTGTGGCGAAGCCGCCTATGATCATGCCTTCGATGACGCTGAAGGGGTCTGACTCCAACATGCTGCGGTCCATAAACGCGCCCGGGTCGCCTTCATCGGCGTTACAGATGATGTAGCGCGTGGTTTCCGTATTCCTTCGCGCTGCGGCCCATTTGAGACCTGTGGGATAGCCACCGCCGCCACGTCCACGCAGTTTTGATTCTGTAATTTCATGCACCACTTTATCCGGGTCGCCCGCGGCGAGGGCTGAGGCAAGCGCCTTGAAGCCGTTATAGCGCATGTATTCATGCAGACTCTCGGGATTGATCACGCCGGCGTTTCGCAGGGCAATCCGGTTCTGGCGATTGAAAAACGCCACGTCACCGTACAAATCGAAATAACGCTTGCTGATGAAGTCATCCTTCGAAACGATACGATCAACAAGCTTGCCGCCAGCAAGATGTTCCTGCACAATCTGCTTGATGTCGTCGCGACCGGCCACAAAGTAAACGGCGTTTTCGGGACGCACCATGACGCATACGGCACCGGGAGATGGGGATTTGCTGCAGAATCCAAGGCCGCTCGCTTTGGACACATCAACCTGAACTTCGTCCAGTCCTGCGGCCTTTATTTCTTCGCGAAAAACCTTTTCAGTATCCCCGTCAATACAGGCGTGGCATTTTCGGGCAGCGCAAATAATCAGCTGTCTTTTTGCGGGCTGTCCCTGCGCATCGAGCACATATTCTTCGACCCGCTCGCCCCCGAGCACATGTTGTGTGAAAATTTCGTGGGCGGAATCGCGGTTAACGCGCTGGTACTTTACCGGCATCTCGCCTGGACGCAACACGCCCACAATGGGTTCGCGACTGCACCGACCTGTGCAGCCTACGCGATGCAACACGATATCGCTGCGGCCTGATGCTTTGATATTGCGTTCAAATTCGCGCCAGACATCAGGAGCGCCAGCGGCATTCTCGCAGGTAGCGGAACCCACCTGGATGATTACGGCCGTGTTTTTTTTCGCTTCGCTAATCCGGTCAGCGGCGGCTTGTGCAAGTTGCTCGTAATTTTTAAGGATAGATTCATTCATGGGATAGATGGTTCTCCGAGCCCTTATGCAAAGGGGCCGCTGGTCAGAAGGACGCTGGGGACATCGATTGCAGGGCTTGTATTAAGGGTGTATTTGTGAACCGTGAAACTGTCGAAGGTAGGGTTATTATACCGAATTGTTCGTCGCGAATAAAATTTACACGGTTACTTTTTTTAACTCCCGTTTTTGTTTGAGAACCGCAAGGATGGCAAGCGAAAGGGCCATGCACCCTGAATGGGATATTGCTGTTTTACGGTCTGAAGCTTGCATTCTAACGTGCCTGTGCTGTATAAAATGATACAGGATTATGTGTATTTTCTTGTGTAGTGAATAAAAACAAAAGGAGAGGAGATCTGTATCATGTCCGAGGATTTAACAGCAAGATTTAAACAGGCGAGCACGGACGTAACCGAGTTATCCGAAGCGCCGGACAATGTGGCGAAGTTGAAACTTTATGCCCTTTACAAACAGGCTTCGACGGGTGATTGCACGGGAAGCCGTCCTGGAATGATGGACTTTGTGGGTCGCGCCAAGTATGATGCGTGGAAAGAACTTGAAGGGAAGACGCAGGACGAGGCGAAACAGATGTACATTGACTTCGTTGAAGAATTGAAAGCTGCGGACGCCAAGTAACCGTATTTCGATATTTCGGATCCAGAAGTGCGCTGAAGCCCCTTGAAAGGCTCTCAGCGCGCTTTTTTTTGTATTCAGGCAATGGGGGTGGTTGTTGTCCCAACTCGCCAATGGAGGCGTATGCATGACGCCATAGATTCCGGTCTTTTTCGGGCTGATTACTTTCGTAAAGAAGGCGATAACGAGTAGATGTAGTTTTATGCACGAAGCGCCACATTTGCATAGTTGCCCGAAAAAACCGGAATGACGTCGTGGGGGCTTACTCTTCTGAAATTATTCTGGGTTTTGGATAAAGCCCTCATTAAAATACTTTTCAGAAGATGGATATGTAGGTTGCGGCTCCAACGGAAAAGGCCGCAGGTTCCTTTCAGAACCTGCGGCCTGTATTCTTAAGTCAGTGGGCCGATGCCCGGCTGTTTATTTGCGCCGACGGATTGCTGCAATGCCGCCGAGAGCCGCTGCGAGCGCAAGCGCTGCGAGGCCAAGGCCGCCTGCTGCAGGCACGCCAGTCGCTTCGAGCGTTACATTCGCTGTGGTGGTTACGGTGTCCACGCCGTCGCTGACTTCGACCTGGTACAGACCAGCCATGGAGGCCGAGGCGAACGGGTCAATCGTCAACGTGGCGGTGCCTACGCCAGCGTAGCCGGTGCCGTCGATCAGGGCGACGAACACCGAACTGCCAGCATCCCAGATGGACCACTGGTAGGTGTAGGAGCCGCTGCCGCCGGAGGCCACTGCCGTGAGGCTGCCGCTGCCGGCTTCTGCGATCTCGATGTCCGCTATCGGGGCAACTGCCAGTGATGGGGTGGAAACAACGTTCACGGTGCGCGTCACTTCTGCTGCGGCATTGCCTGCAGCGTCAGATACGTTGTAAGTGATCACATAAGCGCCAAGCGTAGCGGTGTCTACGGTGTCGCCGCCAACTACGATACTGGCACTGATGTCCGTGGTGCAGGCGTCTTCCGCTGTTGCACCGGCATCGCTGTAGGTGTCGTTGAGCGTCACGTCGACCGGGTCTGTTCCAAGCAGCGCGATTACTGGCAGTGCCGCTACGGCTCCGCCGGCATCGGTGCCGCTTTCGCTGCCGGGCAGCATGACGTTGTTGGCGGTGTCTTCGACTGCGCCGTCAACGGTGATGGTGATGTCGCCGCCTGCTGTCATCAGGGCGGGGCAACTCCAGACGAGGTCATATTCGGTGCCGCTCACTACGGTGACACTGTCGGGATTGGCTGCAAGCGTACCTGCGCCAGATCCGGTCAGCGTGTAGTTGGCTGCTACGTCCACACCCAGGCCCATGTCGCGGCTGAAGGTGACCCGGACGGTGTGTCCGTCCTGGACCGCCACGCCAGTCACTACAGGCTGGATGGAGTCTATGACGTTGACTGTACGGGTAACTTCCAAGGCAGCGTTGCCGGCGGCATCGCTGATGTTGTAGGTTACCGTGTAGGCGCCTTCAAGCGTCGTGTCGACCGCGCTGGCGTCTATCACCACGGGGCTGATCACGCCCTGGCAGGCGTCCGAAGCCGTCGCGCCGAGTTCCACATAGGGGTCATTCAGCTGGATGGTCTGCGGATTTGCGCCGGTAAGGGTGATGACCGGGATCTGCGTATCCGTGACTTCAACATCGAGTTCGTAGGTATTTGCGTTGCCAGCCGCGTCAGTGGCACTGAATGTCACAACGTAACTGCCAACAGCGGGGTTAGTCAGGCTCAGGCCGCCAAGGTTTGGTACACCACCGGAAATCACATTGCCACAGGAATTCGTCCAAACGCGGGTCGGCAGATCATACACCACGTTGCATTCGATGGTGACCGGATCGTCGGCAGGCGTGAGCACTACGCTCGGCAAGGTTGCTATGGCGCCGCCATTATCCGTTCCGGTTTCGCCGCCAGGCAGCATTGGCCAGTTAGCAGCGTCTTCGACTGCGCTGTTCACGGTTATGGTGATATCTCCACCATTGGTCATGATCTGCGGGCAATCCCAGACGAGTTCGTAGACGGTGGCGCTGATGGCGGTCACGCTACTGGGATTCGGAGCAAGCGTACCTACGCCGGAACCGGAGATCGTGTAGTTGGCCGCGACAGTCGCGTCTGCGCTCATGGCGTTGTTAAACGTCACCTGTACAGTGTTGGCTGCCGTCACCGTTACGTCCATGACGAACGGATTGGGCGTGTCAACCACATTGACCGTGCGGGTAATCTGCGCTGCTGCATTTGAAGCAGCGTCGGATACGTTGTAGGTAACGACGTATGGACCCACCGTATTGGTGTCTACGATAGCGCCACCCACCACAACGGAGCCACTGATGTCGCCTTCGCACGCGTCAGTTGCCGTGGCGCCCTGCTCGGTGTAGGTGTCGCCAAGGTATACCGTGACGGGTGTACCGCCATTGAGGGCGAGTACCGGCGCTGTGGCGTCACCAACGGTAACAGTGCGCTGTACCTGTGGGGCAGCGTTTGATGAGCTGTCGGACACATTGTAGGTGACTACATATACATCCGGCACACTGGTGTCAACCGTGTCGCCGCCGATTACGACGGAGGCGTTAAGGTCGCCGTCGCAGACATCGGAAGCGGTAGCGCCGAGTTCTGTGTAGGCGTCGCCGCACTCAACATAGACTGCGCCAGCGCCATTACGGGCAAGCGTCGGTGCTGCGGTGTCGGATACGGTTACGGTGCGGATGACCTGCGTGGCAGCGTTCGAAGCGCTGTCGGACACATTGTAGGTGACTACATATACATCCGGTACACTGGTGTCAACCGTGTCGCCGCCGATTACGACGGAGGCATTGAGGTCGCCGTCGCAGACATCGGACGCGGTTGCGCCGAGTTCTGTGTATGTATCGCCACATTCGATGGTGGCTGTGGCCGCACCCACACGGGTGAGGGTCGGGGCGGTGGTATCAGCAACGGTTACAGTACGTGTGACCTGGGTGGCCGCGTTCGAAGCGCCGTCGGACACATTGTAGGTGACCGTATAGACATCCGGTACACTGGTGTCAACCGTGTCGCCACCGACTACGACGGAAGCGTTGAGGTTACCGTCGCAGGCATCATTGGCCGAGGCGCCCTGTTCGTTGTACGTGCCGCCGCATTCCACGGTGACCGCTGCTGCGCCGTTCAAGGCGAGCGTGGGCGCGGTGGTGTCGGAAACGGTTACGGTACGTGTGACCTGGGTGGCCGCGTTCGAAGCGCCGTCGGACACATTGTAGGTGA
>CAZBNU010000179.1:0-8794 GCA_964493075.1 uncultured Nitrospirales bacterium
GTCAACTCAGGCACATCCACCCAGGCGCGGCGTTCCCAACTTTCCAGGCCGAGTTCCGCCATCTGCACGCCTTTGGCGGCTTCGAGAAGGCTCCAGCGGAAGGGCGTATCCAATGCCACATGCTTGAGGAACAGTTCCCACTCCGCTTTGAAGGCGTTGCCGTAAGCAACATTGGTGGGCATCTTCATCCACGCATCACTGTAGTCCAGGGTGATGCCTGCATCGGGGTTCCAGACATATTTCGGGGTGGCTGCTGCGGGCTGTATCTGGCATTGCGTGAGACCGGCAACGGCGGAACCTTTCTCGCCATCCACATGCAGGGTCAGCAAATCATCACGGCGCACGCGGGTGGTCCACGAGGAATTGAAGTGGCACACCACGTCCCGGTCGGTAACGATGGTGGCATAAGCGGCGTCATCGGTGTTCACTTCAAAGGGATTGCCCTTTTCGTCGAAACGTTCTTTGATATGAGTCGCGCCCAGACAGGTGAGGGCAGTGACGTTGCCGAACAGGTTATCAATGACATAGCGCCAGTGACACAGCATATCGAGGATGATGCCGCCGCCTTCTTCCTTGCGATAATTCCAGGAGGGGCGTTGCATGGGCGTGTCCTCGCCGGTGAACACCCAGTAGCCAAACTCGCCGCGCACAGACAGGATGCGCCCGAAAAAGCCGCCGTCAATGAGTTGCTTTAGTTTCAGCAATCCCGGCAGCCAGAGTTTGTCCTGCACCACGCCATGCTTGACGCCAGCCGCTTTCGCGAGATGATACAGTTCCAGCGCATCTTCCGTGCAGGTGGCGGTGGGTTTTTCGCAATACACATGTTTCCCCGCAGCGATGGCTTTTTTCACGGAGGCTACGCGCAACAGTGTCGTCTGGGCATCAAAATAAATCTGGTAGGCATCGTCTGCTAGCGCGGCGTCAAGGTCCGTGGACCAGGGAAGGTCGCCGCACTGCTGCGCAAGGGCTTGCAGTTTGTCGGCATTGCGGCCCAAAAGCAAGGGTTCCGGCATGATGACCACATCGTCATTGGCTTTGACGCCGCCATTCTTGCGAATATCCACAATGGAACGTATGAGGTGCTGGTTGGTGCCCATGCGCCCGGTGACGCCGTTCATGATGATACCTAGATTAATTGTTTGCATGTTTTTTCCTCCTGGTAAATCGTACTTATGGCTATACTACAACAAAGGCATCGAATTCTGCCACTTGTGTCAATATCTACCTGGATGGAAACAGGTACCTCTGCATCTTGGCGTCTTTGCGTGAAATGGAAAAATGCATAATGAGGTTGGCGTTATTCCGGCAAAGAAAGACGATAATTTTGACCTGTGACGATTTCCGGGGCGACGACAGCGGGTGCGCCGTTTTCGGGCAGCACTATCTTCATGGGGCAGACGTCCAGAATGTCTTTTTGTACATCTACGCCGGGCACCACGTACATCAATTCCATACCCCGTTCCGTGAGGCGGAAGGCACCCACATGGGTGACGTAGAAAACCTGTTTGCCCTCCTTCAGGGCTTCCTGGCCGTTAAAGGTGATTTCGTCCACCTTGTCAATGAACTTCGGTTTTCCTGGATTCAGCACGGCAACTTTGTCGCCTTGCATTTCAAAAGCAGCATGATCGCCCCAGGCACTACAGAACAGAAGCGACTTGGCGTTGGTTACCAGATCAATGAAGCCGCCGGGTCCCACATAGTTGATAGCGCCTTCGCCGCGCTTGGAGACGTTTACATTGCCGTCACTGTCAATCTGCAACGCACCCAAAATTGCCCAGTCAAGACGATTATAGACCCGTTCAAAGGCGGTGGCGGAAGAGACAATTTCCTTGGGATTAACGGCAGCGCCGAAGAACACGCCCGGTGCGGAAATACCGCCGAAAACACCGCTCTCGTTAATCATGACGAGTTCATCCATGACCCCGCTGTGGTGCAGCAGTCTTGAAACTTCTTCAGGCAGGCCTACACCGATATCCACATGGTCGCCCTTGTGTGCATGGTCTACAAAAATGCGGGTTGCCAACCGCGCAAGTACCTCATCCATGGGTTTGCGGCGCGGAGTGATGCCCAGAATCTGGTTGATCAACCGCAGGCGCTCCACCCCCTCAGCTTCGCTGAGGGAACTGTTTAGTGTAAGGAAGTCCCAGTATTTGCGGTGCTTCACGCTGCCGGTTTGTTCAGTGCCCGGCCAATAGACAACAGCATCCACCTCATCCGCATTCAGGAATACTTCATCATAGCCTTCCTCAACCATCAGACCGACGTTGACGATAACCTTGCCGCCGTTACGGTGTGCGGCTTTGGTAATTTCCATGCTCTCGCACAGCACAGAACAATTCTTCATGTAGATGTTGCCCTTGCGGTCAGCAGCGGGCGCGCTGAATACAGCAACGTCAACAGGGGGCAGCGAATACTTGAAACTGCCGTCTTCCAGAACTTCCACATACTGCTTCCCCTGCGGCGGCATTACCGGTGTGCCGCGTCCGGTGCGCGGGTCTACAAAGGTGCCGACCCCTGTGTGGTTGATTACATGGTCACGGCCTTCGCCCTGCGCTTTTAACAATAGCGTTATCGTTCCCTGGGGAACGCATTGCAATTCCAGTTCGCCCTTATCAGCGAGTTTCAACTGCGCCTTGAAGGTTTCCGTGTGTCCGGTAATCATACAGGTATTCAGACCCGCAATACCCAATTCCTCCAAGGTACCCGGCACTTTGCCCCGTCCGCCCTGGCCGCCAACACTAATTATCGTTAGATCACGGGGATGCTGCTCTGAGAGAAACCGTTCACGAATCGCCCAATACAAGGCGCTGGATCGCTGGTTGCTGGCAATTCCAGAGGTGCCTACCACCGCCCCGTCCTTTATCAGGGCTACCGCCTGCCAGGGAGTCATGAATTTCGGGTTTTCAGGCACCGGTGATGGGTAATGACTGTTGTGTTTTTTCCAGGTCAAAAGCCAGTGCAGCAAATGGAGGGTTATCTTGCCTTTGGTAAAAATGTTCATTGATTGATTCCCGATATTCTTGTAGATGAAAACAGGGCAATTTATGTCAATAGTGCCAGTATATCAAATTTGCAGGACGTTTTTACAATAGTTGCATTTTTCCAACATCGGTATACTATTAGCAGAACATATTCCGCTTTAAGGCTTTTTATGTAAAAACAAAACTCGATAGTCCAGATATTCCATAAAAACAAAACCGGCCTGAAGCATATGCAACAGACCGGTTAATCAGTTCAATGATTATTGTTATTTCATTTTTTTAGCAGCATCGCCGCCAACGCGGGTCTTGATGCCCAGATTACGACACAGGGAAACCAGTTCCTCAAGAATATCGCCGTACCCCATGACGATGTGATTCGACATATGGGTGGCCATGAGTTCGTCGCGGCCATAACCAGGAATGTGCACATTGGCAATGGGCCATTCGGGATTGGTGCTGCGCAGGCGGTTGTCCAGTTCACCTTCGGGCAAGTCCAGCACTTCGCCCGTGCCGCAGTCCATACCCATTTCCCCGTAGGCTTCGTAGCAACGCGCCCAGGTGATGGTTCCGGGTTTGGATACACCGGAGCAGGTGCCGCCGCCGAGGGGGAAGTATCCCGGTGGCTGACGGTAGACATGGGTATTCTTCCAGCCTCCGAAGTGGGCAGGCGGTGCACCACCGGAAATCAGGAATACCCACACATACTTGCCGTCATATTCACCGCCCCAGCGCACATCGTGCAGGGTGGTCTCGGGGGGCATGCCTTTCATGGTGTAAATTTCGTTCATGAGCAGCTGCGGCACCCCTGCGCCGATGTCGCCTTCGTTGAAGTGCGGGATGGGCTTGCCGGGGAAAACCACCTGTTTAGTATCGGGAGATTTCACAGGCGGACGGTCGCTGTTGTTCAACATGCCTTCGACCAGGTCGGAAGCGGGCACACAACGCACCAGCCCATACTGATAGGGAATGCCGATGGTGCTCAAGCCGTAGCGCGCCACAAAACGACAGGCCGCCACATACATCTTCATCTGGGACAATACCTGGTCGTATACGAGGTCGGTAAATTTGTTGGTTCCCCAGTGGAAGTTCGCGCCTTTCTTCAACAAGTAATCCAGATTCTTTTGTGCTTCCTCGTCACTGACCAGCGCCATTTCCGCCAGCAGATCACTCTGGTTTAGATATTCAATAGGCATCCCCGCTGCACCCAACTTGGCAGGGTCCATGACGGCATTCAACATGCCCATGCAGCCGGGGTCAAACTGCCCCATGATGCGGCGTTCACGCTTGATGATTTCGGCGATCTTTTTGCCGATCTGGTCCGCGGCTGCTGACAATTTCAGTTTTGAAGCGTCGGTCAGGTGTTTCGTGCTGTGTTTGATAATGCCGGTTTTAAGCCAGGCTTCCAGATTCTTCATGAAGAAGGGGTCGGTACCAAACGTTTCGCTCCACAACCGCGAATGCTTGACATTCAGCCGGTCAAGACTGGCGGAATGATTGAGCAACGCCACCAGCCCCGGGAACGTGCCGTCAAAATTGGCCAGCAGCAGAATCGGACCTTTGTGAGTTTGCAGCGGGCCGCACACATGGTGTGCATAGGCCCAGATATTCAGCATGACGATGACCGGCGCTTCAGGATCAATCTGGGAAAAGGCCGCGGTGCCTTCGCTCTGCCGGGTCAGGAATCCGTGCTTCCGCTTCTTGTCAAACTTGGGTAACAGTTCTGTGCTATAGCCCATTTTCTTCAAGACGGCGCTCAACTGTTTCAGCGTTTTTTCCTGTAACGGCCAGCCGTTCAAACAAGCCGCCTCGCGATAATCGCCATTCGATACGATGTATACTTTTTTTGCAGATGCCATAACGTTTCTCCAATGTTGTTGCATACTATTGTTTTATGGGAAGTGTTGAGACTTTCATAGATTGTATGCCCTTGACCGCGTTGGGTGCAACTTGTTTCACAGTCAGAGAATATAATTATCCGGCTGTTTTTTTATACACCGCCATCGTTTTCTCGGCAGTTGTGTGCCAGGAAAAGGCTGCGGCACGCTTCACTCCTTTTTGGCGTAGTTCTTCACGCAGTTCCTGATTTTGCGCCAGTGCGATCATGCCCGATGCGATGGCGTCAACATCCAGCGGATCAACCTGGATGGCGGCGTCTCCCACGACTTCCGGCATGCTGGATGTGTTTGAGGTCAGCACCGGTGTGCCGCACGCCATAGCCTCTAGGGGCGGCAGCCCGAATCCTTCCATGAGGCTGGGCCACACAAACGCCGTGGCAGCGCTATATAGTGTGGGCAGTTTCTCACTGGGTACGTGATCAAGGCGGATGATTTCTTTGTCGGTGAGGATACTGTCTCCCCAACCAAAACGCCCGGCCACCACCAGCGGCGGCACTTCGGACCGCACCTGCCGCCATGCGCTGACCAGACGAGTCAGATTCTTTCGGGGTTCAATTGTTCCCACAAAAAGAAAGAAGGACTCAGGCAACCCATACTGTTTTCGTATCGCCTGAATCTGTTCTTCAGGAGCAGGGGTGAAGCAACGATCAACACCAAGAGGAACCACGTCAATGCGGGATTCCGGGATGCCCATGATTTCCATAATATCGTTGGCGGTAGCCTGTGAATCGGCGATGATATGGGTTGCCCTGCGGATGCCTGCCGCCATGACAGCCCGGTAGTAGAGGGATCGGCTGTGTGAAAACCATTCGGGATGTCGGAAAAAACACATATCGTGAACCGTCAGGATAACAGGCACCCTGGAGAATCGTGGGCCGATACCCGTAGGATGCTGTATGATATCCACTTTCAGATCGCGTGCGACTCGGTCGGCGCCAATGTGTTCATAGTATAGTCTGCTCGCGGGACTGCTTGATTTCCGTACCAGACAGACGTCCTTGTCCGGCACGGGCGCAGGGAGATTCTCCGGCCACAAGAAAAGGAATTCATCGTTTCCTGTGCTGTTGAGCAATGCTTTTGCCAGTTCAACAATATACCGGCCTGTGCCGCTGCGGTTGTCTGCATTCAGGGCATTCATGAGGATACGCATCACAGGACACTCCGATAGCAATTGAGCGTTTCTTCGGCGCACTGCTGCCAGGAAAATCGTTTCGCCTGTTCCAAACCTTGCAGCCTCATGGATTGCCGCAGTGCATCATCCCCGGTCACCTGTTCCAGGTTTTTTGCCCAAACATCGGTGTCCTGGGGCGACACATACAATGCTGCATCGCCACCCACTTCCGGCATGGAGGTAGCATTGGAGGCAATCACGGGACAGCCGCATGCCATCGCCTCCAGCAGGGGCAAACCGAAGCCCTCGTACCAGCTGGGGAATACAAATGCCGCCGCAGCACTATAGAGCGCGGGAAACAGGGCGCGGTCATTGAGGTAGCCCGTAAAATGCACTTTGTCCGCAAGGTTCAGGCGTGTTACCTGTTCCTGCAGATCGTTGCTGTTCCATCCGGCCCCCCCGGCGATAACCAAGTGATGGGGAATATCCGCTTTTGAAAACGCCTCCAGCAGGCCGCCCAGATTTTTGCGCGGTTCCCGCGTTCCGACGAAAAGCAAGTAGGGAAATGTTATATTCAGTGCCTCTTCAATCTGCTTCTGTGCAAGCACCGGATCCACCGGCTGAAACAGGACATCGGCAGCATCATAAATCACCTGAATGCGGTCCTCAGGCAGTTCCAGCAGGTCAACGATTTCACGTTTCGTAGATTCCGAACAGGCAATGACTTTGTCCGCTTCGTGGGCGTGTTTCCGGATGGTGCGCTGGAACGGACCGACAATCTTCGGACTGGCCCATTCCGGATGCCGCAGGAAACACAGGTCGTGAATGGATAAGATGCGTTTCGCTTTTTTTACCGGTGGCAGCACATAGTTCACCGCGTGATAAACATCCACACCGCCAAGCACCGTGTCTACACGGGGAAGCGCGACATGTTCCCAGCACTTGTATAGCAAACGGGTGGGAACCGGAAGCCGCCGATAGTGCAACGAAAGGCCGGTAAGAGTGGGCGTATGCAACCCTGACGCAAACCCCACATATTCAGGGGCATCCTGCTGCGCCAACAATGCAGCAAGCAGGTGACGCACATAATACCCCACCCCGGTGGGCGTGGCGGTCAGGGGCGTTATTTCGATTCCAATACGCATAAAGGGGTTCGATCCGGTTTCTGGTAAAGTGCTATTGTACGCAGTATGGATATCGGCTATCAATGCAGCTTAACGCAGAGGGGCTGAGTTATGCAGAGGTACGCGGAGAAGAACTCTGCATAACTCAGCCCCTCTGCGTTAAAAAAAAAGAAGGAAAACAAAACGTGCATGAAAATGATATTTCCCGAATGATTATCGGAGCAGCAATTGAAGTGCATAAAGTGCTGGGCCCGGGGTTGTTGGAAAAGGTATATGAGGATGCACTCTGCCATGAATTTGAATTGAGGAATATCATCTATGAACGACAAAAATCTGTGCCGGTTGTTTATAAAGGAACGGTATTATCTCGCGATCTTCGCCTTGATTTACTAGTAGAAGATAAGGTTATCGTGGATACCAAGGCAAAAGAAGCAATGACGGAAATAGATCATGCTAAAACACTAAGCTACCTTCGACTGTCTAACAAATCCCTTGGCCTGAACATCAATTTTCATGAACCCATACTTGTAAAAGGCATCAAGCGTATAGTAAACAATCTTGTGTAATGTATTCTCTGCGAAACTCTGCATAACTCTGCAACTCTGCGTTAAATAAAAGGAACACTCCCATGGCGCCTACTTCTTTCGGTAGTTTCGGACTCAAACTGGTGCAGCTCTATGTGCTGCTCTCCACTTCTGACCGCAGTTTTACCCTGACCCGCCTCTCCCAAATATTTCGATGTTCCCGGCAGAGCGTGCTGCGCATGGTGGAACAGCTGGAACTGCTCCCGAAAATCCAGTTGCAGAGTTATAAGGAAGGCAAGGAGCGACACTATCAGATCATCAATTCATTTTCCCCTGCGGACATTGAAATAGACATAGAACTGCTACGCCGTTTGATGTTGTGCCGCGACATTGTGCGGCATTTGCTGCCTGCGCCCATGCACGAGGAAATCGGGCGCGCCCTCGACACCATCGCAGGCGGGACAGGGGAGCAGGAACACGACAGCCATCTGCTGGATTCCCACTCGGAAGCCTTCTGGAAGGGACGCATTGACTACAGCCCCCATCAGGAGACCATCCAGAAACTGTACGTCGCCATTGACAAGGGCAGGCTGTGCGCCGTCCAGTACCAACCCAAAATCAACGACCCCTGCAAGGAATTCCTTGTGGCGCCATTGCGCATCCTTGCCTTCCGCGAGGCGTTATATGCGCGGTGTCTGAAGTGCAATGAGGCGGGCGAAGTGGAAAACGAAAAGCCCATGACCCTCGCCATCCATCGCATACGCGCCATTACCGTGCGCCAGACCAAAGCAAAAACACCCGCCTTGGAACCGGATAGCAACCATTTCGGATTCTGGTTCAACGAACCCTTCACCGTGCGTATCCGGTTTACGCCCGAAGCCGCCACCTTCGTGGGCGAACGCTGCTGGAGCGACGGACAACAGACCACCGTGCTGCCCGATGGCGGTGTGGAGCTTACGTTTACCTCCACCAGCCGTCCCGAAGTGAAGTCCTGGGTGCTGAGTTTCGCCGATGCCGCCGAACTCATCGAACCCGCCGACCTGCGCGAGGAAATCAAAGAGACGCTGCAAAGGACCTTGAATAAATACGAAACGGAATAACCTCAGAAAAATGGGGACTGTTCCTGCCGCGAATTTGTGCATGGGCGTTGATAGCGATG
>CAZBNU010000180.1:0-8704 GCA_964493075.1 uncultured Nitrospirales bacterium
TTTTACACTCGCTCCAAAATGGCGCCTGCTGATACGCCGCCAGCGCCGCAAATGCCCATGAGGGCTGTTGCCTTATCGGTTTTCGCCAGTTCGTTTGCCAACGTGGTTACCATGCGTGCACCAGTTGCGGCAAAAGGATGTCCCAGTGCCACCGAACCGCCATGCACGTTGATGGATTCAGGTGTTATTTCGCCGATGGCCTTGTCCATGCCCAGGTTTTCTTTTGCGAAGGCATCATCGTTCAGCGCCTTCAGCACGCAGAGCACCTGACCGGCAAAGGCTTCATGAATATCTATCAAATCAACATCTGCGAGGGTCATACCCGCCCGCATCAGCGCCTTTGGCATGGAAATGGCAGGTCCCATCAGCATCTCGCCAGCAGGATCTACGGCATCGTAGGACCAACTGCGGAAAGCGGCAAGCGGCGTGTAGCCCAATGCCCGCGCCTTATCTTCGCGCATCACCAATACTGCCGAAGCGCCGTCGGTGAGAGAACTCGAATTGCCAGCGGTCAGGGTGCCGTCCTGTGCAAAGGCCGGTTTGAGCCGCGCCAATTTTTCCAGCGTGGTATCGCCGCGAACAATATTGTCCCGATCCACAGTTTTACCTTCCGGCGTCACCACCGACACAATTTCCTCTTTGAGGCGTCCGCTTTCAATGGCTGCCGCCGCACGGTGATGGGACTGCAGCGCCAGGGCATCCTGCGCCTCCCGTGAAATGCCATTAATCTTCGCCATGCGTTCCGCCGCCTGTCCCATCAGTTCGCCTGTGGAACGTTCGCGAACACTGGGGCGCTTCGGAATTAGATCACGGCGAATGCTGAGTTTGCCCAGCAATTTGAAATAGTCCTTCACACCCGCCTTGCCGCTTAACAGCACGGGCGCGGCTTTGTGTACCAAGCTGGATGGCATGGTCACTTCGGCGTTGCTGGTGGAATCACTGCCACCCGCGATCATCACATCCGCCTCGCCTCGCTCGATAGCCGCCACCGCCTGGGTGATGGCCATAAGCCCGGAGGTGCATGCCCGGGTCAAAGTGGTGCCTTCTACACTTCTGGGGATACCCGACTCAATTACAATTTCGCGACCGATATTCACTGATGCGCTGGGCAGCACCACGCCGCCCCAGATCAAGCCGTCAATCGCTTCCGGCTTCAGTTCGGTGCGTTTAAGAAGTTCTTTCACTACTACTGTGCCGAGCGCAATCGTATCCAGTGCGGTAAACGCGCCAAAAGAGCGCAAGAACGGGGTGCGTACCCCGGCCACCACTACTGCACGACACCCTTCTTTTCCAAATGTTACTGCCATTATATTTTTTCTCCTTGATAGATTATCTGTCATTTCTCTTTTACAGTCTCTATTCAAACCTTCAGATATGGTACCGTATGGTGGGTTCCGCATCCGCTTCACCCACCCAACACAAAGCGCAGTTTAGGTTTAATGGCAGACAGTTAAAAAGCACCGCCAAAAACCTTATGTCCCTTTGCTGCTATGCTCCTACAAAATTACCGCCACATACACGCAGCACCTGCCCGGTCATGCCTGCCGCGCCGGGACTTGCCAGGAAGGTTACCGCGTCCGCCACATCTTCCGGCAGGCCGCCCTGGGTAAGGTTGCACAGCCGGCGCGCCACTTCGCGCGTCATGGTGGGCATGGCTGCCGTCATGGCCGTTTCGATCAGGCCAGGCGCCACAGCGTTTACGGCAATGCCTCGTTCAGCAAGCATCGGCGCCAGTGCCTGCACATAACCGATAACGCCTGCCTTCGATGCTGCGTAGTTGGTTTGTCCCGGGTTACCCGCAATGCCGCCTATGGATGACATGCAGATAATGCGTCCATTTTCATTAAGGTGCTCCATGAGTCCCTCGTTCAGCGCAATCAGTCCAATCAGGTTCACACCCAGCACCATATCCCAACGGGCAGCATCCATGTTGCCCAGCGTCTTGTCCCGGGTCACACCTGCGTTGTGCACAACAATATCCAGTCCCTTGAACTTTTCCGCGATAAACGCGCCAACTTTAGCCGGAGCCTCCGCATCGGTTACATCGCAGCCAAATGCGGTTCCGTTAATTGACGCCGCCACCTTTTCTGCCGCTTCCAGTTCTCCCGGACGGTCCATGCAGATTACATGCGCACCTTCCCGTGCCAGCGCACGGGCTGTTGCCTCGCCAATGCCGCGAGCGGCACCCGTAACCAGTGCAGTCTTTCCTTCCAGTGCCTTCACATGAGGTGCAGGTAAAGAACAGGAAAGGGTTGCAGATACATGCAGCGGCTGGCCGGAAATGTAGGCCGCATGTTTGGATAGTAGGAACCGCAATACAGGTTCAAGCCGATCATCTGCGTCCGACGCAACATAGACGGTTTGGGCGGTAGTGCCCTTGCGACCCGTTTCGCGGCCAACGCTTCGGATGAAGCCTTCCAGCGCACGCGCTGCTGCCACGGCTTCAGGCTTGGTGTATTCCGCCGGGGGACGGCTCACAATAATTACACGACCGCATTTGCCCACTTTCTTGATGAGGCCGTGGAAGAAGTCATACACCAGACGCAAGTCTGCCGCGCCTGTTATACCTGTAGCGTCAAAAACCAGTGCATGGGGGCGAAGCCCTTCTGAGGATGTAGTGTCGTTTATAACTGTTGCGCCCGTGCCGGAAAGACACGCGGAAATCGTTGAAGCAAGAACCGCACTTGGCAACTGCCCAAGCACCACGGTCTTTCCCTTTAGAAAGTCTTCTGTCCACGGTCCCGACTCCCGCGCCAGATACTGCGGCATGGGCACGGGAAGTCCCAAGGTCTGAATCACTTTGCGCGCCATCGGTTTGCGTCCCAGATTTACAAAAAAGTCACTCATTGTTCTTCTCCTTTATGGCTGTGTAGCTTCCCATGGCGTAGGGCATTTTGCCCGGTGCATCGCCGACATAGAGTTCTCCATCATCACAACAATAGACCGCCGGCGTTCCCGGCAATACCAAAGGCCGTGTAAAACGAAGTTCCAACATGGTCAATCGCTCAGGGTGTCCGTTCAGGACCGTACGGTTAAGTGTTTCCATCGTATGTGCAAAGGTTCCAAGGCCGTGCAGGATGACATTCCTGAAACCGGACAACCGTGCATATAATCTTACCCAATGAACAGGATTAAAATCACCTGTAAGCAAAGCGAAATGAAGCCCACTGCGCTTGGAAAACTTCAACCGTGCAATTTCTGTTGCATTTTCGGGAACAGAAGGTTTTTCCTTATTGCCTTTTCCTTTAGAACTGCGAAGGGGAAATATAGCGCTTACCAGGCACACAAGCGCTTCGGGCTGCGTTGCCGTTCCCGTAACCACCCGCACCTGCACCACAGCGCGACGGCCATCATCGTCTATGGATTCGATGTTTGCGCGAACCTGCAGGGCTTCTCCCCTTGGGATCGGCGCCTTGACTTCCAGGCGGCAACCAGCGTTCAACATCTTTGCCATGCTGTACGGTAAATCAATAATACAGCTTCCCACTGCCGGGAAACACCATTGCGCAAAGAGGTGCGCCGGCACACAATCCTTATAAGTCTCCGGGTTACCGCCCATGGTGCGGACAAAATCATCTATCAACGCATCAGGAAGTGGCGGCAACGTCTTTTCCTTCGGTGGCTCAGGAAGTTGTTCCGGTATGGGTCGTGTGCGACGTAAAGGCCCAATGAGTACCGAAAAGATCATTTTCAGTACCGTGGAAATCATGGGGCCCTGGTGAACCAGATGGCGTACAAGCATATTCTTATGTCTCCTGTGTTCCTTTTTCAAGCCTGTCAAGAAGCCCGGTCCCAGTAGTGGTAATTTCATTGTAAAGGAAGCGCGATCGGGATTCCGCCCGTTCCAGGTATCGTTCCAACACTTCCTGTCGTTCAGGGAAACGCTGCACCTGATCCAGCAGCACTTCACACGCGACCACATCCACCAGCATCCGCGTCAGCCGTTCCGCATGCAGCATGGCCAGCGCGAAATCCCGTTTCGGATCCCAGTCCTTCATCGCTGCCCCCCAGGTATTCATGGGCTGCTTGCGCATTATACCAAGTTTTTTCATGAATAAACGCCGCATCAGATACCGTAAAATCGCGTAAAATCGTGCTTGTAATCTTGCCACCCGCCGTTCCATTGAGGAACTTCCAAACCAACTGCGCCAGCAGGCATTGATATTATCCGAAACAAACCCGCCCGGATTCTTCAGCACGCCCAGCAAGTTATCTTTTGTGACCATCAACGATTGAATCTGGCTTGTGCCTTCGTAAATGGGAAGCACCATCGCGTCCCGCAAGAGTTTCTCGGCGCCGTATTCCCGGGTATACCCGAACCCGCCATGTATCTGGATGCAACGCCGCGACATTTCCACAGCCTTTTCGGCGCCAAGGTATTTTATCAGGGGCGTGATTCGGCGCGATTTTTTGCGATGTACGTCTATCTCCTTCTCAATGGCTTTGCGCTCCATGTCGTCCTTGGGCGGCAAGACGTTCATCAAAATCCCCTTTCGCTGTACTTGCTCCTCTTCCATGGAGCCTGTTACGCACATCGCCCGAAGTGCCTGGATATCCGTTTCCATTTCAGTAAGATAATCTGCAATCATTTCGTGATGATCCAGCGTTTTTCCCATGCTTTCGCGCTCTGCCGCATAGGCTTTCGCCAGCCGCCAGGCCGACTCGCACACGCCAAGGGATTCAAAGCCCACGCCCACCCTGGCGTTGTTCATCAAAAGCAGCATCAGCCGGAATCCTTCACCCCGTTTGCCGAGGAGGAATGCCGGTGTACGATTGTAACTGATGGCAACCGTGGCAGAACCATGATGCCCCAGTTTTTCTTCAAGCGAATCAAAAGTGGCCAGGTATTCCCGGTTGCCGTCGTCACCGGTGCGATAGGCGGGCACCAGGAACATGGACAGTCCCTGCAGCCCGGCGAACGCATCATCCTTGTCCGTTTCTTCTGTGCGGGCGATTACGAAGTGATACTTTGCATGGCCTGAAGTAATGAAAATCTTCTGCCCTGTCAGGTACCAGTTGCCATCCGCATCCTGTTCGCCACGGGTGGTCATGGCCGCCATATCGCTGCCAGCGCCCGGCTCGGTAATGTCCATGCTGCCCCAGGCTTCCCCGGCAATAATCTCGCTGATGAAATCGCGGAACCGGGTGTCTTTAATGCAGACATTTTCAACGTCGAATTCCGTGGTACCCTCTATGATTGAGAAGACCAGCATGGCCAGCGCCATGCCTCCATGAAAGCCCACATGAGCCGCAACCGAAACGTCTGAACGCGCCATCATCTCTGTTACCATCATGAAGAGCAGGAGCGGACAGTTCATGCCACCCAATTCGCGGGGCATGCACATACCGTGCATTTCCAACTGTTTGACCTGCTCAAAAATCTCGTCAAGCACCGGTGGAAAACATACATTCCCATTTTCCAGGAACGGATGGGACTCATCAATCGCCTTGGACTTTGAGGCAACTTCGTTGGCAAAGAAATCGCCTACCATTTCCAGAATACTTTTGTAGAAGTCCACAGCTTCCTCGACGGTTTCAAATCCATCCTTCGCCTTGAATTTGTATTCGGTTAGTTCTACCAGGGCTTTCCAGTCAATGGCCTTTTCCACGTAGAACTGAAGGTCCTTGTTGTCTTCAAAAAAGTTCGGCATTTTTATTCTCCTGTTGAAGTTGTTTGTGACTTTTTATGCACTCGGGGTGCTTCGGTCTGAACATATAAGGTCAAGCGTGCTATACGAATCAATTCGTTTATCCGGTTGTCCAGAAACTCGTTTTCGTCCGAAGCAACCAGCGCCGAAACCACGTCACCCATTACAACGGTGCCTATGGCCATCATCATAATCTGCGTCACATAGGATTCGGGATGAACCTCACTGCGGATGGCGCCACTGGCCTGACCCATACGGATGTACTCACTGATCAGCATGGTCCATGGGCTCAACCGTTCCCGCATCTTTTTGCGAAGTTCCTCCGGGCGATCCAGTATTTCACGAATGGTTACCCTTGCCTGGTCTACATCTTCCACAAAGAAGGCAATTACCGCTCGCAAGATGGAAGAAAAACGGTCCTCACCACTTCTGTGCGCGGAAAGAAGCCCCGGTAATTCCCGTTCCCAGTGGTCCAGCAGAACGTTGATGATGTGGTCGTGCAGCGCTTCTTTAGAGGGGAAATGATACAAGACGGCCTGCTTGGTAATACCCACCTCATCCGCAATGGTTTGCAGTGAAGTGGCGTCCACCCCCCGTGCACCGAAAAGGTGCATGGCCGCCTGAATGATTTGTTCCTTGACGCTGTCCTGCATTGAAGTGATCCACCGATTCTACCATTGGGTATGCGTAAGTTTACCATACGGTAAGGAACAAGTCAAGCATTTCCCAGCGTGATATTCTTGCGGAAAAATGCAGGCACCTTTATTGTTGTTAGAATTGATTGGTCACTTGTCAGGCGCGTAGGCTGGATTGCGTTTACCACCTTCTGCAAAACCACCAAGTTCAGGACGCATGCCGCCAAATCGCGGATAACTCTCAAAAATGTCGCCTGTGCCCAGAATCCGTGGGTCCTGCTGCCTCTCCAGTGCGGCATCAAGTTTGGTGCGCAGTTCCTGTTTAATCGCAGCATATTCCGGCAGGTTGGCAAGATTTTCCATGCAGTCCATGGATGCGTCTACCGCATACAGTTCCTCTTCAGGTCTCTTGCCAAAAGCGAGTTCAAATAACTGGGCGTGGCTGTCTTTGTTTTCCAGCATGAACTTCTTGGTGGGGCCATCGTCAATATCATAGTAAATGTCCGGGTCGCCGGCAGGCCACCGGTCTGGCTTGAAATTTCTGATATAAAGGTGATCTTTGCTTCTTATGGCCCGTGCTGGATATCCCCAGTTGTCGTAACGGGCATGGGAATGCCGTTCACGGCCAAAGGTCACATATTCATTTGATCCCGGGGCGTCAGCGGTCAGGACATCAAGGAAACTGTGTCCGCTCATGGTGTCCGGAACCGGTACGCCTGCTGCCTGCAGAAAGGTTGGCGCAAAATCCACGAAACTTATCAGGTCGTCGGCGATTCTGCCCTTGGTGGCACAGCCGCCCCATCGCACTGCCAGCGGTACGCGTATGCCGTATTCATAGAGATTGGCCTTTGCGCGGGGGAAGGGCATGCCGTTATCGCCGGTAACCACAATGATCGTATTTTCCAGTTCCCCGGCGTCTTCCAGTTTTTTAAGTATTTCGCCCATCTGTGAATCGAACCACTCCACTTCAAGAAAATAGTCAAGGAAATCTCCACGGACGATTTCGCTGTCGGGCAAAAAGGAAGGGATAGCCACATTAGTGGGAGTTTTACCTGCTTTTACACCGGATCCTTCTTCATATTTTCGATGGGGCTCATGCCCCCCATACCAGAAACAGAACGGGGTATCATCTGGACGTTCTTCCAGGAAGGCGTCAAAGTTGGCAGCGTAATCCACGGGGTTTATCCCCTGGTAGGGAACCCGCAACCGCTTACGGTTATATTCCTTACCTGCCGGATTCTGTTTTCTGCCGCTGCCCCTCCAATCGCCCGGTCCCCAGCCCTTGCCCGTAAACCCAACATGATACCCGGCGCCCGCAAGCAATTCCGGATAAACCGCAAATTTGGACGGGAACAGACTGCCGTGGGTGCCCGCCTCTTCCAACTGGCCGATGTGACGTCCTGTAAGCGTGGCAGCACGGTTCGGTGAGCACTGCGGTGCGGCGCAAAAGGCGTTTTTGAACAGTACACCTTCCTTTGCAATACGATCAAAATTCGGCGTGTGAACTTCGCCCGCGCCAGCAGCCGAAGCATAAGGCCAGCTCCAGTCGTCCGCAATGGCAAAAAGGATATTGGGGCGCTTTCCGGGCGGTGCGATATTGTTTTCCGAAAAGCCTTTTGTTCCTGCGAGCATTGTACCCAAAACGCCACAAGAGGTGCGCTGAAGAAAAGAACGTCTGTCCATGATATCGGCTCCTTGTTTTTTTTTGCTGGAACACCAGTGTGACAAATTCACATACTGATTTCAAACATTATTCCCATAAGTCCCACGAGTCCCAAAAAAATGTTGTATAATAAAGACCGTGTCAGAAGATACCATTACGACCATCCCAGAAGGATCCGACAATGAATACAAGCAACACAACCTCAGACCTGCAGGCGCAAAAAGCGCCCCTAACCGGTTATCTCATGGGTAGCGCCCTGGTGGCGGCATTGGGCGGATTGCTCTTCGGGTTTGACACGGCAGTCATCAGTGGTGCGGAACAACGCCTGCAGGAATTGTTTCAGCCTGTTGCCGGAATGAGCGGCAGCGCCCAGGCCTTCTGGCACGGGTTCCTCGTGGCCAGCGCGCTCATTGGCACTATTGTGGGCGCTGTCGCCGTAGGCAAACCTGCGGACCGGTATGGACGTCGTGCCGCCATGTTCGGACTCGCCGCCCTTTATTTCGTTTCCGCCGTGGGCAGCGCCTTCGCCTGGGACTGGTATTCTTTCGTGATTTTCCGGTTCATCGGTGGGCTGGGCGTGGGCGGCGCATCGGTGGTATCGCCCATGTACATTGCCGAAATCTCCCCGGCGCGGATGCGGGGACGGCTCGTTGCCCTGGCGCAGTTCAACATCGTGCTGGGCATCCTGCTGGCATTCTTCTCCAACTTCGTTATCGGTTCCCTAAATTTGGGTGATCTGGAATGGCGTTGGATGTTCG
>CAZBNU010000181.1:0-8680 GCA_964493075.1 uncultured Nitrospirales bacterium
ACATCGGTGTATACGGCGTCCGCATCACGCAGGCCGGATTCGCAGTCGTGGGTGATCACAAACTCGCCTTTGGCTTCCTGACGTACACGCGCCACGAGATCCGGATCGCCGTCATAGCCTTCCGGGCATACGAGGGTCAGGTTCAGCGGAATGCGCGAAGCAAAGTTTGCCCACGAATGAAATACATTGTTGCCGTCGCCCACAAAAGCCACCTTGATGCTGCCCAAGTCATGCCCTTTGTGCTCACGCAAGGTTTGCACATCGGCCATTATCTGGCAGGGATGCAACATATCCGTCAGGGCATTGATCACCGGGATGCGGGCGCACTCTGCCATCTGCACCACATGCTCGTGTTTGAACGTGCGCGCCATGATGCCGTCCACCCATCGCTCCAGATTGTGTGATACATCCGGCACGGTCTCCCGTTCACCCAGACGCACATCCATCAAGACCGAATGGCCGCCCAGTTGGAACATGCCCACCTGAAAGGTCAGCCTAGTACGCAGGCTTGGCTTTTCAAAAATCAGCGCCAGCGTTTTGCCGTCCAGCAGTTTATGGGGCTGTCCTGCCTTCTGCAAGGCCTTTAACTCATCGGCAAGGGCGAGCAATGCCAGTAGTTCTTCGCTTGTATAATCGGCAAGCGAAATGAAATCCTTTACCATTCCAGTTCCTCCAGGGAAGAGATCAACGCCGCCACAACACAGTCCACTGCCATCCGGTCCACAATGAGCGGCGGCAGAAAACGCAACACCGACGGACCGGCAGGTCCGCAGATGATGCCTGCATTAAGCATCTTCTCTATGAGCGGTGCGACGGCGCGGTCAAATTCGATTCCGATCATTAGGCCGCGACCACGCACTTCACATATACAATCAAAGTCCTTCGCCACTTCAAGCAATTGCTGCGTAAGATAACAACCCGTATCCCGGGCAGTCTCGATAAAACCGGGCGCCACAAGTTGCTCGAAGGTGGCCAGTGCCGCGGCAGTGCTTAACGGGTTGCCGCCGAAGGTGCAGGCATGGGAACCGGGAGCAAACCCTTCGGCCACTTTGTCTGTGCATCCCATCGCGCCGATAGGCACACCGTTTCCCAGGCCCTTTGCCAGCGTGATAATATCAGGAATGACATTCTCATTCTGATAGGCGAACAGGTTCCCGGTGCGTCCAAGCCCGGTCTGCACTTCATCAAAAACAAGCAGCACATTTTTCTCATCACACAGTTTCCGCACGGCGGGAAGGTAACCGGGTTTCGGCACACGCACCCCGCCTTCGCCCTGTATGGGTTCTAGCATGACCAGCCCGGTGTTTTCCGTGATGGCGGCCTCAAGGGCGGCGCTATCACCATAGGGCACATAATGGAATCCGGACAGCATCGGCTCGAAACCCTGGTGATACTTGGGTTGTCCCGTCGCCGTTACCGTGGCCATGGTGCGCCCGTGAAAGGACTGTTCCGCCACCACCACTTCTGACTTAGGTGTGCCCTGCTGCGCCCAGTAGCGGCGCGCAATTTTCAGCGCCGCTTCGTTGGCTTCGGCGCCGCCGTTGCAAAAAAACCACTTGTCGGCGAAGCAGTGTTTGCACAGCAACGCCGCCAGTTTCACCTGGGGCTCAATGTAGTATAAGTTGGACACATGTACCAGCGTGCGCGCCTGCTCGCAGATGGCCTCAGTCACTTTTGGATGGCAATGGCCCAGGTTGCACACGGCGATACCGGCAAAAAAGTCCAGATACTCACGGCCATCCGCATCCCACAAACGTGCACCCTCACCGCGGACAATCGCCATCTTGCGCGTTCCGTAGGTGTTGATTATGTGTTGATCATTCAATTGCCTGATGTGTTCTGTGTCCATTTCATTTCTCTCCTTAGTTACAGGCGCGATACGAACCGCCCATCAGCTTGCTTTTGCGGCGGGAGCTGGCTTCGATTCGCCGCCAGAAGGCGCGGACGTTGATTCTCCGCTCTTCTTTTCCGATTTTGCCTCTGACTTCGCCGCCGCTGGTTTGGGCTCCGAAGCAGGCGCTTTGCCCTTCTTGTTCTTATAATCTGTCTCGTAAAAGCCGCTACCTTTGAAAATAATTCCTGATCCTTTACCGATGAGCCGTGTACACGGACCACCGCATTCTTCACACTTCACGCGAGGCGTGGCGCTCATGGAATGAAACATATCCTGAGTATGGCTGCACCGTTTGCATTCGTAAGAATAAGTGGGCATATAAAAGTTCCTTTAATGGATTTACTGCCATCGTTTTCATAACGGGCACATACCCCCGTGCCCTGTAAACCCCTGAAAATAAAGAGCACGCAAATACAGATGAGGGAATCATGAATCTGCGCGTACAGATGTCAGGGAACTTAACATATTACCAGTTTTACACATTCCATGCAAGAATCTGATCGAAATCTGTACACTTTGTGCGGCTGCAAAACGTCACCCGCTGTGCCTGTGTCAGGCAAGAGCATTGAAAGTGGAATTTACGTTGTTGTAGTGCCATAATTGTGCGCCACATCCCTTTCCTGTATATATCTCATGGAGGCTCTATGAGCAAAATAGCCACAATAGTATTGTTGATTTTCTCTAACCTGTTCATGACCTACGCCTGGTATGGACACCTTAAAGATATGCGTCATCGCACCTTGTTCCTGGTGATACTGGTGAGTTGGGGAATCGCCTTTTTTGAATACTGCCTGCAAGTGCCCGCCAATCGCATTGGCCGCGACTTCTATTCACTGGGTCAACTCAAGGTTATGCAGGAAGTAATCAGCGTCAGCGTATTTGCCTTGTTTGCCATCCTTTACATGCGTGAGCCGTTGAAACTGGACTATCTCTGGGCCGGACTCTGCCTCGTCGGCGCAGCCTACTTTATGTTCCGCAGTGCTGGCGTGGCGCATTGACTTCGAATCATATTGATTCCCCTTAATCCTTTTAGATTGTTGCATAATTTTATTATGAAACATGCAGTATTGCCCGCAATTAAGGGCGTTCACTACTATTCGAAATAGTCCGACTTTAGCGGCGCAGACTCCCGGTTGCCTTGAGATATCTGTTTCGTGCTGCATCGGGATGTTTCTCAATCGCATAGCGTAGCGCCGTGCGCGGCATGGATGCAGCGAACCGTTCCAAAAAAGAATCCAGTGCATCCCGATCGCGTTTTCCTACTTCGCGCAGCATCCAGCCAATCGCTTTATGCATCAAGTCGTGGCTTTCCTTTTTGTCAATGAGGAGGATTTCGGCCAGGGACAAAATTTCATTGTATCTTCCGGTCTTGATAAATGCGAAGGTCGCAAGAACGGCAACGCGCCGGGTCCACAGATGCCCGCTATTTGCCAGATCAAAAAGGACGGACGGGTCTTTATCCAACAGGTACATGCCGACAATGGTCGGTGCGCTTACATCAACAAGGTCCCAGTTATTGATATAGTTGAGGGATTGCAGATAAAAGTCAAACAGGAGTTGTCGCTCTTTCTCACCGCTCTTTTTGAATAATTCCACAAGAATCAACAACGCCGTCAATCGCTCTTCATGGTAGCTGCTTCGTAAAAGATCACGGACAACAGAAAGGGTATGTTTGACGGTGCAACTCGTCTTGTCGGAAAAATAGCGGCGCACAATTTTTCGTTGTTCCGGAACGATGACGCCAAGAAACTTGTCGCCTTCGCCATATTCTCCTTTGCCGGTT
The DNA here is from genome assembly GCA_964493075.1 of uncultured Nitrospirales bacterium. Lineage (GTDB taxonomy): Bacteria > Hydrogenedentota > Hydrogenedentia > Hydrogenedentales > CAITNO01 > SLFT01. Next base: position 3,678 of record CAZBNU010000181.1, read on the forward strand.
TTAAAAAAACTGGCAAGGATAATTGCCTTGTCCTTGCTCGCAGCCTGTCTCAACGCAATTCTGATTTGATCCGTATCCATGACTTGTTCCTACCTTGTTCCGGACAATTATATACCAAGGCGCACATTACTTGGCAGCGCCAGTATTACACGGAATGACGCAGACCAGACGAGTATCTCGTCACGAAAGGTAAGAAACCGGAGATTGGCAATGCGAGATACGAGCGGCGCCTGTACCCGCTTTCACGAAATTGGAACAGGGTTCAAAACCATCAGAGCAAATTACGAATAGTACTTCTTAATAGGCGGCTGCATACTGTATTACCCCAGTGAGTCAACGATGGCTTTCTAGTACATTTCCCGTGAGTCAATTCGTTTTCTTGCCTTGATTCCTATTTTGAGTTAAAATAAGGGTGTCCGTTTTGCCGGGTGTACTATGGAGGTGCTGAATTGCGGCTGGTACCCGCATTAAACCTGTGGTTTATAGTAAGGAGTGGAAAGACAATGAAAAAATTATTACTGGTTGTTTTTGTGGTGTTGGCTGCAGGATCTGGATTTTCACAAGATGAAGACCCACGTGTCCGAGTGCCAGAGGTGATCGGCTATCCTGAGGAGGATGCCATTAAAAAAGTGCAGGCTGCGGGATTAACTACTTTTTATTACGGAAGGCATACCACCCAATATGAGTATAGCGATGAGATTGAAGAAGGCATTGTGATGAACCAACAACCGGTGGCAGGAAGTCTGGTATGGCCGGGCAGCCCAGTTCAACTCTATGTCTCTCAGGGACCTCTGGCTACGGTTCCCAATTTCCTGGGATTGCAGTATGAAGAAGCGCAGGAACGGGCTGCACAAACGAATACGATTGTTTCGCGTTATAGCCCCACCAGTTCGGGCGTAGTCACTGAATGCGTAGATGATGAAAGCATTATGACCGGTGCCTGTATACGACAGAAAATTGCCGCTGGAGAACGCGTACCACCGGGTACTTATGTGGATTTGGTTTTTTCCAGTGGTCCGTGTACCGCCACAGTTCCAAATGTTCTTGGAAGCGATTCTTCAGCAGCTTTTGTAGCCATACAAGAAGCGGGATTGGTCCCGAATTTGCGCTTTGAATGTGAGGAGGGATTATTAGGCTGGACAGACACTGCTATTATTGGCGAGGCATATAATAACTGCGCAGGCAGTGTAGACAGCGTGTGTTGGCAAAATCCTCCTGGAGGAAACCGCATAGTGTGGGGCACAAAAGTGGATATAGTCGCTAATTCCGGCACATGCACATGGGTTGTTCCTGACGTTGTAGGTCACAGTTGGCAAAGTGCTGTACGTATACTGACGGAAGAAGGTTTTCAGTGGGATTGGAATTTTAAACGAAGCGATGAAGGCATGCCCTACGATACGGTAATTGCCCAATCGCCTCCCGGGGGCACACGAGCAAACCCAGGAATTACTGTAGATATCACCCTTGTCGAAGGTCTCTATACCCTTATTATGCCAGACGTTATCGGTATGGACCATATGGAAGCTGTGCTAGAGATATTTAAAGCAGGATTTAGTTTGGTCGGATCTGGAACAGAGGAATGCGGAGAACCAGAAGAAGTTGGAAAAATAGTCAAGCAATATCCGCCCGCAGGAACAGTTACCACTGACCCTAATTGTCCTTACCTTACGGAAATCGGCGGAACTTCGTATGTTCCCGATCTACGCGGAGAAGAGTTTTGGAGGGGCAAATGGATTCTACTGGAGCACGGCATTGCGGAAAAATCAGAGATCGCGGGTTATGACTGCTATCACTGGTATGAACCGATACCTTATGGGTTTATTGCCAGGACCGATCCGCCTGCCGGCACATCCATCTGTAGTGCGCAAAACGAGGTGAGCATAATCCTTTCAAATGGGTTGCCGTGCAGCATTTTTGAATTCGAAGGCGAAGGGGAACCTTCAGAAGGCGAACTATCCGAAGGCGAGGGGGAATCTCTGGAAGGCGAAATTCCTGAGGGCGAAGGAGAATTCATAGAAGGAGAAGGAGAACTGCAGGAAGGTGAGGGGGAGGATAGCGGTGATAGTGGACAGGGTGATGAAATCCAATATGATTGTGTCGAATACCCAAATCCTGAATGGTACCTTACAGAAGGTGTCCCCGCGACGATAGAAAACAACAGCAGCCACAGTTCGGCCATTGGTGTTTCAGAAGATGGCAATATCACTGACATCAGGGTCAGGGTAACGCTAAATTACGTTGACGCGCATTCGCTGATGCTGGGGTTGGTATCGCCAAGCGGCACATCGGTAATGTTGTACAACGGCAAAGAACTGAAAGGAGTTGAATTCCAATATTTGGAATTTAATGATAATGCAAGCAAACCTATTATTCCCGGCGCCGCGCTATATTACGATTCCTTCCAGCCCCATGAACCATTGTCCACATTTCATGGCGAAAAGGCATCAGGCTTTTGGCGATTACTTGTTTTTGGCAAAGCGTTTACGGGGTTTCCCGGCACACTTCAAGATTGGAATCTGTGCATTACAACGGATAGTCCCGGAGTATTACAGGAAGAAATAGATTACGGCGAACCGCTTGAAATGCGTCTTGCACGGGAGCTGCGCGACCGTTTTGATGAGTTTGATGCAAACGTGGACGGTACATTAGACGAAGATGAACTCTCCATAGCCTGGGCCATGTTGCCGGAACTATTTTATCAAGTTGATTCAAAAACATATCTTGAAATTGTTAATGAGATATCCGGTGATGAAACTTCGCTGAGCAGGAATATGTTGGAATCTTATATTTCGGGCGAAATACCGAAAGAAGGCGAAGAACCCTTGGATATTTCCCCTGAAGGAGAAGGCGAGTCCGAAGGAGAAACACAAGATGAGGAACAAGATAAGTGTGGCTGTAATGGAGATAATAATCCAGTTGAAGTTATCAAGTTTCTTGTAGACAAATGGCTGATTTTAGGTGCAAGCATTACAATAGTATTATTGCTATCACGTTATAGGCACAAATAGGTATAAATCTGTTGGGATCATCGGAGCGGGGGCATTCCTGCCCCGATGTGCGCCATACCGGGGGACACGAATGTCCCCCTCCGCTGTGTGTCTTTGTGAAGGGACTAATGATGCAACTGCTTGCCACACTTCATGCTGAGGTAGCCGGAGAGGATGTGGCACACAATGGAGAACACGTCTTCCACAGGGCCGTATTCGTCCAGGGTGGTTTCGGCTAGAACGGCGATGTCGCATAAACCGATCATCTTGCCGCCGGTAAAGCCGCACAGGCCGATGGTGGTGTTGCCGCAGCTGCGGGCGTATTCGAGGCCGCGCAATATGTTCGGGCTGTTGCCGCTTACGGATAGGGCCATGACCACATCGCCCGGCTGCAACTGTACCTTTAACTGGCGCACGAACAGGCTTTCGTAGCCGCTGTCGTTGGCGAGGGCAGTGACGGTGGCGACGTTGTCGGACAGGGAGAAGACGCGGAAGTTTTGTGCGCCTTCGATGTAGGCGCCTGCCACCAGATCGTTGACCAGATGCGCGGCGATTGCGGCGCTGCCGCCGTTGCCCATGATGTACAGCGATTTGCCAGCCTCGCGGGCTGTGGCAAAGGCGTCCACCGCACGTCCCAAGGCCTCCATGTCCAGCGCATCAAGCAATTCCGCAAGTCGCGCATTGTACAGTTTCGCATAGTGCGGGAACGATGCCGCCTGGGAAAACAGTTCGGCCATTTTATGCATGGGGGCTTCCTTTTCAGCAGACGTCGCGGATGGAGACTTGTTTCAGAATATAGGCGCCGACCTCCGCCATGGGCATGCGTTCCTGTTCCATGCTGTCACGATGGCGCACAGTGATGGTTTCGTCTTCCTTGGTCTGGTGGTCTACGCAGATGCAGAAGGGCGTGCCGATTTCGTCCTGACGACGGTAGCGGCGGCCAATAGCGCCAGCATGGTCGTAGTAGGTGGTGAATTTGCGGCGCAGCTGTTTTTCCAGGGTTTCGGCGATTTCGGCAAGGCCGTCCTTCTTGACGAGCGGCAGCACGGCCGCCTTGATGGGCGCGAGTTTCGGGGCGAAGCGCATGACCACGCGCAGTTCATCCTTCACCGTTTCTTCGGAATAGGCGTCGCACAGCACGGCAAGGGTGGTGCGATCCGCGCCTGCGGACGGTTCGATGACCGTCGGGAAATACCGCTCATTGGTTTGCACGTCAAAGAAACTGAGGTCCTTGCCGGAATGTTTGCTGTGCTGGGTGAGATCATACACGCCGCGGTTGGCAAGTCCCTGCAGTTCGCCCCAGCCAAAGGGGAAGTCATATTCCACGTCCACAGTGCGCTTGGAGTAATGCGCCAGCGACTCCTTCGGATGTTCGTACCAGCGGAGTTTCTCTTCTTTCACGCCGATGTCGAGATACCAACTCCAGATATCCTGCTGCCATTTCTCGAACCACACTTCCTCTTCCGCTTCGCGACAGAAGAACTCAATTTCCATCTGTTCAAATTCGCGGCTGCGGAAGATGAAATTGCGTGGGTTCACTTCGTTGCGGAAGCTCTTGCCGATTTGGGCAATGCCGAAAGGAATCTTTACGCGGGTGGAGGAGCAGACATCCTTAAAATCCACAAAGATGGCCTGGCACGTTTCCGGGCGCAGATAGGTCTCCACGGCGGTGTCTTCGCTTACGCCCATCTTGGTGCGCAACATGCTGTTGAACGCCTTCGGTTCAGACAGTTCGCCGCCGCAGTCCGGGCAACGCTCGGTTTCGAGGTGGTCCTGGCGGAACCGCTTCTTGCAGTCCTTGCAGTCCACGAGAACATCATGGAATTGCTCCACGTGACCGCTCGCCACCCACACCTGCGGGTCCATGATGATGCTGGCATCCAGACCGACCATGTCGTCGCGACTCAGCACGAAATTGAACCACCAGTGTTCCTTCAGATTGCGCTTGAGTTCCACGCCCAGCGGCCCAAAATCCCAGCAGCCGTTGATGCCGCCATAGATGCCGCTCGACTGAAA
>CAZBNU010000182.1:0-8443 GCA_964493075.1 uncultured Nitrospirales bacterium
GCCGTGTGATGCCGGGCGTTTGTTTTCAAGGAGCACGGTTTTCAGGATCAGGGTTTTGCGCCTAGGGCTGAGAAAGGCGCATGGTCAATGCCTGGCACACGTAGCATCGGCTTCAAATTCCACATCTAGTGTACCACAATATATTGCGTTTGTCAAGCCTTTTTGAAAATTATTTTTTGGCCCAAAAAGACCAATAAAAAGCGTCTTTTTGAATTATTTAGAATGAACAAGCACTATATGTAGATTATTTTTGGGGACACTCAGAGAAATTTTGATCTACAATATATTGTGGCACACAGATTCCCGCATTCCCAGTATAAAAATGCGGAGTGGCAGTTCATATACCGTGTAAACGCTGAAATGGCAAACGTGGTATAATAAAAGCACTAAAGAAGATTGTCGGTGCCCAATAACCGGCAAAACGGCTGTAAATACTCTGGAGAAAAGACGTGGCATACTCGCAGCACCTCAAGTATATTATGGAGGGAGTGGAAACGTGGAATTCCTGGCGGCGGGCAACGCCGGGTTCCATGCCTGATTTGAGCGGCGCTGATCTGTCCGGAAGGGACCTGAGTCAGGCATTGCTGGCACACACGAATTTTAACAATGCAAATCTCCAGAAGGTCAATTTTCAAAATGTAGACCTGAACCACTGTAATTTCTTCGGGGCGGTTCTTATTGACGCCGACATGAGAGGAACCAATCTGCGCGCCGCCGATCTCAGTCATGCACAAACGCTCAACCTCCATCTGGACGGGGCATGCCTTGAAGGGGCCACGTTGAATAACGTCAGCCTGAGCGGCCATTTGCTTGGCGGCATTAATTTTCGCAATGCCAACCTGTTTGGCGCCAACCTGAAGGAAGCCGATTTGACCAACGCGGATTTAACTGGCGCTTCGCTGGCCGAGGCCAATCTGGACCTGGTGAACTTCTATTTGGCCAACCTTACCGGGGCAAATCTCACCGGCGCAAGCGTCAAGGGCGCCATGTTCCGCGATGCCATCCTGGAAGGCACAAACTTCAAGGACGTCAATCTTCGTGACGCAACCCTGACCTTTAAAGACAAAATGAAATTGAAGTTCACGGGCAGACTATAAGCCTGCTGCCAAGGGCGGGCGGCAAAACTCGCACGGTTGGCAACCATCTCCCCAAATGTGTATGATACATCCAGCAGCCCATGGCAACACGATTAAGAGTGACAACCTACGGAAATTGGCAATGCCCTACACTGTTGACACGAACACGACTCCAGCTTATGAAAAGGCAGTTGCGCAGCTGGCGCAGGCGCACCGGTTCCCTGATCCGGTTTATGTAACACGCCCGAATATACCGGGCCTTGAAGACTACGCCCGAAGATTGTCCCCGGCATGGGAACGGCAATGGCTGACCAATGACGGGGTTCTCCATATGCAACTGGAAACCGCCCTTGCAGCGCGTTTTGAGGTTCCCTGTCTGCGGCTTTTCTGCAATGGCACCCTCGCACTACTGACGGCATTGCAGGCCCTTGAACTGGAAGACGGTGAGGTTATCACAACGCCCTTCACCTTTCCGGCCACCATTAACACCCTGCACTGGCGGCGACTAAAACCGGTATTCGGCGATATTGATCCCCATACCTGCAATCTTGAACCAGCAGGCATTGAAGCACTTATTACAGATAAAACCTGTGCTATTCTGCCGGTGCATGTATATGGTCGCCCCTGTGATGTGGAGACCATTCAAGTCATTGCCGACCGGCATGGCCTCCCTGTACTGTACGATGCCGCCCATGCCTTTGACGTGAAGTACAAAGGGAAATCCCTCCTGCATTACGGCGCGTTGTCCATGCTGAGCTTCCACGCAACCAAGCTGTTCAACACCGCAGAAGGCGGGGCGTTGGCGTCGCCCGATCCGCAGTTTCAAGAACGGTTGCGACAGCTAAAGAATTTCGGGATTGCTGATGAAGAGACCATGATTGCGCCGGGTATTAATGGGAAAATGAGCGAACTGCATGCCGCCCTTGGTCTTGCCCAGTTGGAAACGGTGGATGCTGAAATACAAAATAGACGCCGCATTGCAGAACACTACAACAGAATATTCGGGGATGCTCTTGGGCTGACAGCACCCTCTTTTGATACGAAAGAGATTAGCAGCAACTATGCCTATTACCCCTTACGCATTGACCATCATAAATTCGGTATCAGCCGCGATCTTCTGTGGGAAACGCTGAAACGATGCAACATCCACGCCCGCAGGTATTTCCATCCGCTGTGCTCCTCTAGCGACTGGTGTTATGTGGAACCGGGTCGTCTACCTCACGCCGAAGCGGCAGCGCAGGAAATGCTTTGTCTGCCCTTGTACGGGTCGCTTACGCTGGAGAGCGCTTCGGTTATTTGTGATGTTATCGTCCAACTGGGCGCGCTGGCGCGTGCATCTCTATGAACGGTCCGTTTACTGATTTTAAAAAATACCAACAGGGAAATGCGCACGCACTGGCATACCGGGAAAATAGTAATGACATCGCCGCTGCACTTTTTGACGGCAAGGGATGCCATCCCCTTGAAGCAACCGGGCGCGGCAGCATGATGCAATGTTCCCTGTCTGATGGCACAAGCGTCGTACTACGCATTTGCCGGCGCGGCGGTCTGTTGGCGCATCTTCTGAAAGAGGGGTTTTTATTGAAAAACCGGCCCCTCATGGAGTTTCACATCCACCATGCCGTATTGGAGCGCGGCATTCCGGCGCCGCCTTTACTCGGAGTACGCTGGGAGCGGCGCGGACTGTTATACTACGGCACCCTGGCAACAGCGATGCTTGAGGGCGCAGACCTTCACACCTGGTTGGCCGCAAACAAAAAAGAGGAAGCGGCAACAGAACAAACATTGGCCGCATGTGGCGCCGCCATACGTCTGATGCATGACCGCGGCGTGTGGCATGCAGACCTGCAACTCAAGAATATTTTTGTTACGGAAAGGGGCATGTTCCTGCTGGACTTTGACAAGGCGCAGGTGTATGAAACGCTATCTGATTACAAACGCGCCCAGAATCTATTGCGGTTACGCCGCTCTTTCCATAAACTTGGATATCCCGCTGCTGAATACTGGCACCGCCTGATGTCTGGGTATTCTGACATCTCCATCCCCAAAACACTTGGTGCGGCATATCGCGTCAAAGCATGGTTTTCTGATATGATTCAGGGTAGGAGAACCACGCAGGTATGACATCAAAAAAATCCAAAGTATGGCAGGTTCTGTTATGCCCAAAGGGATTCAGACGCCTGAAAATACCCGGCGGCGCGGCCTATGTACGCGACGACCTGGAAGATAAGCAGCTGAATGCACTGCTTGCCCACCAGGGTGAGATACTCAAAGCCTCCTCCAAATCGAGGGTACGCCGTCTTGGGCATTGGGCCGTCAAGGAGATGCATCACGGGCTGGCGAGCAGGATTATCGGCCGCGCGCGCCGTCGGTCGCGCCATCCCTGGATGGCCCTGAACTACCTGCGCATCAAAGGTGTGAGTGTGCCAGAACCGCTGGCCTATATTGAGTATGGACGCTTTGGCCTTGTAAGAAGCAGCGCCCAGATTTTTCAGTACCTCAGTTTTTATTACGACGTGGAAACCTGGCTGAGCCTGCAGATACGGGAGGGCATTGAAGGCGAATCGGTCACCGCTTTTCTGGATGGACTGGCGCAGGCTGTGAACACCCTGTGTGACAGTGGCGCGTGGCACGCGGATCTTTCCGGCAAAAATATCATGACCCATGACGGTACGCAGTTTTATTTCGTAGACCTGGATGCAGTACAACTCGAAAGTGACTATGACGATGATAAACGGTTGAAGAACCACGTGCAACTTTACGACTCGTTCTGTGATGCCCTGTCGGATAAACTGCTGGTGCCGTTCATACAGGCCATGCTCCCCGAACATCTTGACTTGCGTGCCTGGATGCCGAAGGTGCGCAAAGCACAACGGGAACGCCGCGCCAAGGTTGAAGCCTACTGGGCAAAACACGGGCCACCGGAAAGAATGAATCCCCTGCGGGGTTTTCTCTCCGACCACCCCATTGAAACGGAATAACCATCATGACGAAGGACATTCACGATTGCTCGCGTCTATGCATTCACACCATGACCACAAAACCCTGGTGGCTAAAAGAAGCCATTGAAGGATATGTGAAAGCCGGTGTGCCTGCAATCACGGTATGGCGCAATCATCTTGAACCTTATGGGGCGAAGGAAGCGGGTAACATGCTGCGAGATTCCGGGCTGCGCGTGGTCAGCCTGTGTCGTGGCGGCTTTTTCCCAGCAACTGGCGCGGCGGCGCGTGAAGCGGCCCGGGACGATAATCGGCGCGCCATAGATGAAGCCGCAGCCATTGGTGCACCCCTCGTGGTGCTGGTTTGCGGCGCTGTGCCCGGCCTGGAACTGGCCGTGGCGCGGCAACAGATTCTTGACGGTATTGTGTCGGTGCTGCCCCACGCGAAAGCGGCAAAGGTAAAGCTTTCCATTGAACCGCTCCACCCCATGTACGCAGATGATCGCAGCGCCATCAACACCCTGGAACAGGCAAACAACATGGTGATGGCCATCAACTCCCCCTGGCTAGGGTTGACTGTGGATGTGTACCATTGTTGGTGGGACCCCATGCTCCGCGCGGAAATTCAGCGCGCCGGAAACACCATTCTCTCCTTCCATGTTTGCGACTGGCGCACACCCACCCGCGATCTCCTCAACGACCGCGGTATGATGGGGGAAGGTTGCATTGACATTCCTCAAATCCGTGGCTGGGTGGAAAAAACCGGATTCAACGGCCCCATCGAAGTAGAAATCTTCTCCAATGAATTCTGGGCCTGGGACCAGGAAAAACTTGTAGAACGAATCAAGCGGGCCTATTTAAGTTCTGTGTAAAATCAAGAGAAAACTATCTGAAAGCGATATTCAAATGAAAAAAGCAATCGTGCTTCTTGGCTTGTTTTCACTGGCAGTATGCGGCTGTCACAGCCTGAACACTGCAGACGCAAAATATGAAACCAATGCAGACGGGTTCATCTCCCTCTTTAATGGCACAGACCTGACTGGCTGGACCGGCGATAAGGTGGGGTATCGTGTGGAAGATGGGATTATCGTTGCCGATCCCTTGGGCAACCTTTATACCGAAGAGGAATACAGTGACTTTATCCTTCAATTTGAATTCAAACTGACGCCGGGCGCCAACAACGGCATCGGCATCCGTGTTCCACGAGGCGGCCACGCTTCCTCGCAGGGCATGGAAATTCAGATACTGGATGATACCTCGGAAAATTTCATTGGTATCAAGCCGTACCAGCGACACGGTTCCATTTACGGCATTATCCCGGCGGAACCAGGCCACCTTAAGCCAGTAGGCGAATGGAACGAAGAGGAAATCAGGGTTGAAGGCATGAAGGTTCGCGTCACCCTGAATGGATCGGTCATTGTGGATACTGACCTTACCCCCTATCGAGAAGGAGCACCCACGCCCGACGGCAAGGAACATCCCGGACTGCAACGGGACAGCGGACACATTTCACTGGCTGGCCACAAGACGCAACTCTCTTTTCGGAACCTCCGAATCAAGCCGCTGCGGTAACCCATCTCAAACCTGTGTCTCTTCCTCTTGTTCACCATCATCTTCTATCATGGCGTTATAATCGTTCACAGCGCTGTATTCAAGGATACGACTTATCTTCTTCATGCGCAACGGCAGGAAGGGGATATTCTTGATTGATAAGAGTTGTTTGTTGCCTGTGGCGCTATATACAGCGATAGTGCCTGAAAGGCAAATAAGCAGCTCAAGCACGTCGGGATAGGTAGCCACTACCCGTTTTGCACCGCGTCCAGTGGCATCTTCCTTGTGGCCGAAGGTACGATGCTCAATCTCGTTGTTCGTAATGCGCCAGCGATCGTTGACGAAGGCAAAGAAAAACATCACCAGGTAAACAATGCCAAAGATGCCGCTGATTAGAAGCAGGGCCGGGGTGGAAATAGTGGGTTTGAGGCTGGATATAAATTCACTCAGCTTCGCAAAAAACATGACGTTCTTGGCGTCCTGAAGCCAAAGAATACCCAGCCAGCTGCCGCCGAAAAGCACCAGGCAGAAGATGCTCGCATTACGGCTCAAATCAAAGCCCATGGTCAGCACCACAAGGGACACAATGACAATGTAGGTCCATGCCGCTGCACTTTCACTTATAACACCACCGCTTTGGAGTCCCGCCAGAAGAACGCCAAAGGCAATCATCGGCCAGGCGTACAAAAACTGGGGATAAGAATAGATAATAATGGACGTGGGGGATTTCTTTTCAGGCATGGGTCATTCCTTTCATTGGGCAATAACACGGTTTCCAGAAGAACATGCTACAGCAAGCGTATCACATTTGTCCATAGTGCCGCCAAAATTTATTTGTGTTGCAGCGCCTTTTTACCGATGTCGGTGCGGTAGTGGGCACCATCAAAATGAATGCGCCCCACAGCCTCATAAACCTTTTCAAGGGTTTCAGGCAAAGTGGGCGCCATGGCGGTGACATTCAGCACACGTCCGCCAGCAGTAAACAGGTCGCCGCGCTCCTGTTTAACACCTGCCTGAAAGACCACCACATTATCCAGTGTTTCAGCTGATTCAATGCCTTCAATGGGTATGCCTTTTTTGTACGCGCCAGGATAACCGCCACTGGCCATCACCACAGTTACACACGGCCATTCATTGTATTCAATCGTATGCTGGTCCAGTTTACCGTCACAACAGGCGAGGAAAATGGGGACTATGTCTGTGGTCATGCGAGGCATGATGGCCTGGGTTTCCGGATCGCCGAACCGCACATTAAATTCAATTACCTTGGGGCCTGCCTCAGTAATGATCAGCCCCGCATAGAGGATGCCTGTGTAGGGCATGCCGTCTGCCGCCATTCCCGCCACACACGGGCCAAGGACTTCACGGTTGATTTGTTCCATGATGGCGTCGGTCACCACGGGCGCGGGAGAATAGGCGCCCATGCCTCCCGTATTGGGCCCTTCATCATTGTCAAAAGCAGGCTTGTGATCCTGGCTGGATGCCAGCGGAACAAAGGTAGCGCCATCACAAAAGGCAAGAATGGAGGCTTCTTCACCCACCAGACATTCTTCGATCACCACGCGGTTGCCTGCATCCCCGAACACACGCGATTCCATAGCGGCATAAATGGCCGCCTCCGCCTGTGCAAGATCGCGCGCAACGGTAACCCCTTTTCCTGCTGCCAAGCCGTCGGCTTTCACCACCACGGGCGCACCAGTCTTACGCACGTAGGCAATTGCCTCTTCTGCATCATCAAACACCGCATAATCCGCTGTTGGGATATGATGCCGCGCCATGAAATCCTTCGCGAAACTTTTGCTCGCTTCCAGCTGCGCCGCCGCTGCCGAAGGCCCGAATACACGCATTCCCTGCGCCGACAGGGCATCCACAATCCCTTTGGCAAGAGGGTCTTCAGGGCCAACTACCGTCAGACCAATGTTTTGTGCTTCGATATAGGCGGCAAGCATGTCGAAATCATCTGCGGCAACACTCACGCAAATGCCCTTGTCGAGATTGTCTATGCCGGGATTGCCCGGAGCGCCGTATACTTTTTCAACCAGCGGACTCTGGGCAATTTTCCAGGCCAGGGCGTGTTCACGACCGCCACTGCCAATTACAAGTACGTTCATCGAAAATATCCTTTCTTAACACACCGGCTGATCCGGTGAAGGCCCATCAAACTGGCTTGGGTTCGTGTTCCTTCAGGTAGGCGGCAATGGCGGCGTCATAGGCAGCCACGCATTCAAATGCCTCGCGGGCCAGCGCAAAACGGGTGTCATAGGAGGTGTCACCATCCAGGGCGCGCATCTCATGCATAATCCGCGAATACCATTGGGGGTTTGCCACCACCGAAACATATCGGAAGTTTTTGGCGGCGGAACGCATCATGGCCGCGCCGCCTATATCAATCTGCTCCACCACTTCATCCACACCTATGTCGGACTTTTCCATCAACTGCGCCACAGGCTGCAGATTGGTCACCAGCATGTCAATCCACGGAAAATCGTGGGCCTGCATCTGTTCGAGATGCAATTTGCTGTCCCGTATACCAAGCAGACCGGCATGCACCTTCGGATGCAGCGACTTTACACGGCCATCCATCAATTCCGCAACGCCTGTAAAATCAGCGATGCTGATCGCCGACACCCCTGCTTCCGTAAGCAGGGCGAGGGTGCCAGAGGTACTAATGATCTCCACACCAAGTTCTTCCAGAAACTGCGCCAGTTCCACAACACCTGTTTTGTCATGACAGCTGATTATTGCCCGCTGTATTTTTGCCATATCGTACTCCTCCCGTGTGCTGGGACATCTACCCTGTTGTTACTCCTGAATTAGAAACGGGATCGCCTATTATACGAATAAATCGGGACAATGTCGAATCAATCTGCATTCCAG
>CAZBNU010000183.1:0-8409 GCA_964493075.1 uncultured Nitrospirales bacterium
GAGGCCTGCCGCCAGCGTTCGTTCTGAGCCAGGATCAAACTCTCCGAATTAAAAATTCGAATAACATCCAGGCAAGCCTGGATATTACTGTTGTCAAAGTTTGATTCCCTAGATATGTAATGTTGTTTCTGAATTACAACACAAAGGAAATCTAACGTCGTTATGGGCCAAAAATAAGGCCGAAGCCTTTTTCTGGACACAAGCGACCATGTTTCATGTTGTACATCGTATTCAATTTTCAAAAAACGTGGGCTGCGTTCATTGCGCAACTGGGATTGCCGCTCACTAGCGCTACAAACCCGGAGGATAAGTTTAACATTATCCTGACGCGTCTGTCAAGTTTAATTTCAACTATTTTCATCACCCAAAGGTGTCGAATTAAAATTGAAAATCAAACTATTCAGATTAAACTCTTTTTCCGCTCCGGAGGCACAAACGTGTCGTGCTATCCGGTTGGGGGAGGTTTTAGCCACCCGCCTTCGCGAGCGGCGGATACGTAGTGTATCACTTTCAGCAAGGCGATGTCAAGTTGTTTACCAACCTTTTTTTACCCTGCTATCGTCGCGACACACGCCGTTAACAAAAGCGTGCGAAGTATACAACATAAATCAGGGTAATGTCAACTTATTGTTCCCCTAATTTTTGGGGGCGGATTCGTCCGCTGTTATTGCATATCAGAGGGGTCTGGTAATTCTGGCAATGCCACATATCCCGATCGCCAGGCCTGCACCAGCAGCTCCGTGCCTCGGCCATAACTTTGCACGCCATCCTGAACGCCCTGCGCTTTCAAGTAATGATTGTAGGCGCGCCAACTCCACTGCTGCAGCCATTGTATGCGATAGCGCCGTGACGCTTCGCTTGTGCGCTTCAAATCGTCACGCGCCTGTGGCGGCAGTTTTGCAAGGGCCACTTCCGACCCCTCAGGGTGATGTCTTGCCAGGCTTCTGTAAATACCAAGGGCAACCGCATACCGGGCATAAGGGTCGTCTGCTGCCAACCCCGCCGCATACCCAAGCAGATTGGTTTCGCCTTCATCGCAAAGTCCGGTAATGTGTCCAAGTTCATGCGCCGCCACTGCAACAAAAGCCGAGTCCGGCAGCCCGCCATCCACGTGCGGTTCCAACGTAAGAGGCACGCACATGCCGGAAGTGCCGTTCATCAAAAACAATCCTGGTGGCGTGGCCTTGACACGGTTGGGAAGATGTATAGGCGTCTTATCCCAGGCCAACACAATTTCCCGCATTGCTCTGGACACTGACGCCACAGCGCGATCCACATCGCGATCTGAAGGTGCTTGGGGCTGATCGTTGTGAATAATTTCAAGCAGACAATTTCCGATATGCTCAACCTCTTCATCGCTTATGGCTATTGAAGAAAATTCCAGCCGCTTTTCAAGGGGTTCACGCTGATATCCAATTCCCCAGAAAACCAGGAACCACAACCATACAACAGGGAGGAAAAGGAAGAGCCATTCCATCCCCCACATCAGGCCCTTCCAGTGAGGCTGCTTATGCAACTTTCGCCGGGTTATCCAAACCACAGCCCAGCACAGCAAGAAGAGGATGGGCGCTGCCCCCACGATTACAAGAATAATAGAAAAGGGGACGCTGCCGGTAATTGAAGTAATTGCCGCAACAACGATCCGATAAAAGCCTTTTGAATAATACTGTTCGATGGCAGAAGAAGAAACAGGGAGGTAATACCAAGAGAAACACAATAACCAAAGCAACGCTGCAACCAAAGATTTCCAAAAACGGCACAAGGCCGCCATCGTCGTTACCCCTGTTCCATCAGTGTTATCAGGCGCCGCCATATCTCCATCCTTTCATCGGAATTTCTGTTTCATTCGTTTGGTTCAGCATCAGCGGGACGCACCGACTGCAACAACATACCTACCGCATTTCGCCCGTACCTGTTTGCCAAATCCAACGGCGTTTCCCCTAAGGCGTTTTGGAGAGTCGGGTCAGCCCCTGCGCTCAACAGCAATCGCGCATTCTCTTCATCGCCGTTTTTAGCAACCACATGCAGGGGCGTTATCCCTTTTTCCGCAATGGCGATAGTATCAGGGTTCGCCCCATGCTTCAAAAGCATCGCAACCGCATCTGTATTCTTTTTTTCCACAGCACGAAACAAGGGTGATTTCCCTCGCAGCAGGGTATCTTTGTACGTTGGAAAAGCGTCTATGAGTTTTTCAATGAAGGCGGCGTCATTTCGTCCGACCGCGCTGGCATACTCTTCAATTACGACGCCACACAAAAATAATACGGTATTACGCCGCCCTATAAATAAAGCATTTTCCTGTGGCGACATATCCTGCGCTTCCACCTTTTCAGCAGTAAGGTCTGCAACAATGTCAAGAGGCGTATCGCCGTTACTGTTTTTTTGCGTAAAATCCGCGCCGTGGGAAATCAGCAACTTGGCAATACGTTGATACCCCCCCGCTGCGGCCAGATGCAATGCAGCGTTTCCTTCATTATCGGTTATGTTCACAGGCACATTACGAAGAATAAAATACTGGGCAGGCCCCCAATGCCCATACTTCATGGAACGATGCAAGGGACATTGCCCCTGTTTGTCTTTGGCGTAAATATCAGCACCGTAATTCGTAAGTTGACGAACATTGATGATATGCCCCCGCTCCGCAGCCAAGTGCAGCGGTGTGGCGCCATCACCATCATGAACGTTAACCTGCGCTCCTTGTGAAGCGAGATAATCCAACGGTTCCTGTCCCCCATAGCGCGCTGCAATATGCAAAGGCGTCATCCCCTGGGTATCCGAAACATTTATGGCGAGTCCTGATTCGACAAGCCACTTTACAGCATCGCCTTTTTCGCTACGGACAGCAGGAAAAAGCAACGTCCTGCCTTCACTATCAACGACATCCAGCGCTGCGCCATTCTCAGCAAGATGCCTTGCTATCTTGTAATGATCATTGTACAAGGCAATAAACAACGCGCTCTGCTCTTCTGCATTGCGTATATTGCTGTCCGCACCATTCTTCACCAGATATTGCACAAAATTTTCGAGGCCCTTCTGACACACGATGTGCAGGGGACCAACACGATCGCTGTTCAGCACATTCACCTTTGCACCCGCGTCCATCAGGATTGCGCCTATACGAAAAAAACTGGCAGCAGCAGCGAGGTGCAGCGGTGTATTGCCTGTTTTATCAATGGGTGACGGGTTCGCCTGATGGTCCAGCAAAAGACGCACCATGGGTATATGTCCGGCATCCACGGCGACATGCAACGGCGTCCACAACCGTTTGTCACTGTTATCCACATTGGCGCCATAGGAAATCAGCAGTTCCGCCATGTCACTAAAATTATTTGCCGCCGCCACATGAAGAGGCGTCAGTGCGGCATGATTTTTCAGGTCCACCACAGCACCACGGTCCAGCAGCAATTTCGCTACATCGAGATGATTAGATTCTACGGCGATGTGGAGAGGAGTATCCCCCAGTCCATTGGGATGGGCAATGTATGCGCCGATATCCAAAAGGAAATTGATCATGTCAAGATTGTTATCTATAACCGCGTAGATGAGGGGCGTATGTCCGAAGTAGCCACCATCCCGACTGTTAATGTCAATACCGTATTCCAGGAACAGTTCAAAAATTTCCTTATGACCTTTCGTAATTGCGATGGCAATGGAACTAACCCCCTCGGCATTTGTCCAGAAAGCTTTTGAATCGTGATCGAGCAGGAATTTAACCAGATCATAATGCCCAATCGTCGTGGCAAAATGAATGGGAGAATTGCCCATTCTGTTAGCATCTTTAAGTTTGTCCGGGTCATCAACAAGGTATTCCTCGAACGCCCCCACATCCCCGTAGCTGGCATTTACAAGCGCTCCCCGATCATAGCCGTGCCGCCTGAAAAGTGCCGTTATTTCCCAACGTTGCAATCCTGCGGCAACATCATAAGGGGAATAAAAGCGGTTTGGATTGCTGCTAGCGAGGGCATCCATTCCCCGTTCAAGCAGCACGTCGACCAAGGCCACATCGGCAACTTCTGCCGCCACATGCAATGCTGAGTAATACTGTTCATTTACAAGTTCTTTGTCTATGTTTCTGTCAAGCAACAAGGTAGTCGTGTACAGATCATTTGCCGCAACAGCAAGATGGAGCGCGCTATTGCCGAGATTATCCTGCACGTTGATGTCCGCCCCTCTGTCAAGCAACAAGGTGATGACATGGGGCATGTCATTTTCCGCCGCCAATAGCAATGCGTTCCGCCCCTTGCCGTCACGTTCCGTATCATCCATGCCTGCCTTGATCATATCAATGGTGGTGTACAACTCATCCGCAATCACAGCCTGATACAAAGCAGAATAGGGCAACGCGGCGCCTTCCACGTTTTCTGCAGGAAATGCTTCAATTACAGATGGCGACGCGGTGTCTTCCGCCTGCGCCTCCATTACAATGAGTAGCCCCGCTAAAACATAAACTGTCAAAACCCTCGTGTATTTCATGAAAGTACCTTTCTGATACCTGTCCGATGACGACAAATCAGGGCTGCCATCTGTAGGTGGCTATGGCGTTTGCAGGCAATGCGGTTTGAAACATTTTCCCAAGACAATTTACTGTAAAAGCGATCTCCTTGCGTCCCGCATTAGCAACGACCAGCACAATGGAACCATCAGGATTCCTGAAGGCAACATTGGCAAAAGTACGCACCTCCGATCCGCTGCATTCAATACGCACAGCGCCGCGGTGGATGAATTTCATGAAGTGGCCGTACATGTAATAATCATAGCGGTACTCCACAGAAAGATCATCTTTCAACTCTATGATAGTAGCACTTGCGGAATGAGGCCCCCGGTTGGGCTTGCGGTGCTCATCGAGCATGGTAACCCAGGCGTTATAGCTTCGTGACCAATGCCGCAGTATGTCTATTATCTTTGTCGCGCCGATGGTACGAAACACAGAACCTTCGGTGAAATAAATATGCTTATCGGGGAATTCATTCCTCAATTCAGATTGGGCTTCCACCTTGCCCTCATAAAGATGAAAGCCTGTGCCATCCACATACTGTGCAGCCAGGGGATCGCTCAAGACAGCACGAGGGAAATCAAGATTATTCCAATTATGATCCCAGCACCATATCAGGGTTTTGACGTCATTTTCCCTGAATAAAGGCCCAAGATGGTCCCGGACAAAATCGCGCTGCATTTCACCGTTCCACAGGGTAGTGGGATAGTCCATGTGGATCATATTCGGTTCGTTCTGCACCGTGATGGCATAAATCGGAATGCCCTCAGCCTCGTATGCCTGAACATATTTCAGCAGATACCGCGCCCACACATCATAATACTCCGGCTTGAGTTTGCCACCACCCAATTTGCCGTTGGTTTTCATCCATGCAGGCGGACTCCACGGCGATGCAAAAAAAAGAAGATCGGTATTATACTCCAAGGATTTTTTGATTACAGGAATGAGATAATTGCGATCTTTTTCGATAGAAAAGGAATTCAGTTCCACATCTATTTCACCTTCGGGAAGATCGCAATAGGTATAATACTCTTCACCGATGAAATCACTTGAGCCAATGCAGATACGCATCAGGTTCATACCAATGCCTTCCTCTGGATGCACGACTTTTTTGATCACCTCGTTTCTCTTTTCTTCTGACAACCTGTATAGGTTTTCGCAGGTGGCATGCTCCCACGATGATCCCAGCCCAACAATAGATTGGTAGGTAACTGCGGGATCAATTTCGATAAGCGGAACATCCCCTACCCCATCCGCACCAAATTTCAAGGGCGGCTCAACACGCATCTGTTTTGCACCATCCTGCGTACTCAACCATACTGAAACATCAACACCTGTGGCAACATGTGCAGCCACAACAAAAGCACCAAACAAAACAACCCGGAACAACATAAAACATCCTTTCATTATCAAATTCCTGTTTCCTGAAGTAGGTCGTGCCCGCGACCACTAAATAACTCATGATTTCGTAAACGCAGATAAAAGATCGAATTTGCCTTTTTATGCTTCTCATATTCTCTGTGGGTAATGGCAAATTTACATGACATTATCAGCCAGACCAAATTAGAAGCCTTTCTTTTTTCTTGCTCTGTGTCTCTGCGGTAAATATCAAGAAGCAAAATATTCCTTATCCAATGAACGGTATTGAACCGCTTCGCTGATGTGATGCGCCTGGATATGTTCTTTGTCTTCAAGGTCGGCAAGGGTTCGCGCAACACGCAGCACCTTGTCGTGGGCGCGGGCGCTGAATCCCATTTTCACCACGGCAACCTCAAGCAGATCGCGTGCGTCGCCCTCCAGAACACAGTGTTTGCGCATGAGCGGCGTATCCAGATAGGCATTCCAGACGTGTTTTCCGTTGGTGCGTGCCCGTTGTCGGTCGCGCGCTGCCTGAACCTGCTGTCGTACTTCATCGCTGCTCGGTCCGTCAGGCTGTGTGCCATGCAGTTCCTCGAACCGGAGCGCAGGCACATCCACATGAATATCAATGCGGTCCAGCAGTGGCCCCGAAACACGCGCCATATAACGGTGAATGTCGCCGGGACTGCATCGGCACTGTTTCTGGGGATGAGTCCGGCAGCCGCATGGACACGGGTTCATAGCCACCACCAGCATGAACCGGCTCGGGAACGTAATAGAATAGTTGGCGCGGCGTATATGCACCATGCCCTCTTCCAGCGGCTGGCGCAGCACTTCCAGCGCCGGGCGATTAAACTCTGGCAACTCATCCAGGAACAGTACGCCATTATGCGCCATGCTGACTTCGCCGGGAACCGGCAGGTTCGCGCCACCGCCGGTGATGGAAATGGTTGTGGAGGTATGGTGCGGACTGCGGAAGGGTCTGCGCGTAATCAGTTTTTTCCTGCCGCCC
This sequence comes from uncultured Nitrospirales bacterium, assembly GCA_964493075.1. Lineage (GTDB taxonomy): Bacteria > Hydrogenedentota > Hydrogenedentia > Hydrogenedentales > CAITNO01 > SLFT01. Next base: position 6,864 of record CAZBNU010000183.1, read on the forward strand.
GTGCTCGGCGCGACACTATAGACGCGTGTAGTCTCCAACGCTTCCTCAAAGGTCAGTTCGGGCAATATGCCCGGCAGCCGCGACGCCAGCATGGTCTTACCCGTGCCGGGTGGGCCGATCATGAGGATATTATGTGCACCGGCGGCGGCAACGGTCAGCGCGCGTTTTACATGGGCCTGCCCTTTCACGTCGCTCAGGTCGGGAATACCCCGCAACGATTCCTCCTTGATACGCGATATATCGGTGCGGTGAGGCGCAATTTCACAGGTTCCCTGGAAAAAAGCGTGGGCATGATGCAAGTCCTTAACCGGGATAACATCAATCTCCTGTACCACCCCTGCCTCCTCAGCGTTGTCTTCCGGCAGCACAATCCCGCGCTTGCCCGAATCCCGCGCGGCAATCGCCATAGGCAACGCGCCCGTAATGGCGCGCACCGACCCGTCCAGCGCCAGTTCCCCCGCAACCAGATACTCGGTGATACGGCTACCATTCAACTGGACGCTTGCCGCGAGAATCCCCAGGGCGATGGGCAGATCGAGTGCGCCCCCCTGCTTGCGCATGTCCGCAGGCGCGAGATTCACTACCGTATTGCCCGCCGGAAAGCGAAAGCCGGAATTGCGAATCGCAGATTGCACCCGCTCCTCGCTTTCCTTCACCGCCGCATCAGGCAGACCCACCATGCGATAGCGGAACAGGCCCGCCCGCGCATCCACCTCAACCGCTACGGGAAATGCGTTTATGCCGATCACAGCACTGGACTGCATTTGCGCCAACATTACATAGGGACTCCTTTTGCATTCAGGCTAGTGTCAATTCTGAATAAGACTGCATTTTCAAATACAACATGCCAGAGAAATGGTAGCATAATTGAAAAGAAAACGGGGAACCGAAAAATATGAAGATATTTTGGATGCGGCCTAACTATCTTGTCGTTCTGCAAGCAAATGATGGAGAATTACAGGATTGCGTGCGCAGTGAAACACGCCAAAAACACGGATTGTGTCGTTTTCGACAGCATAATACACAGCGTAGGGAAAACGTTTTAAGAGGCGACGTCGGAAACTTTTGTAAACTTTGGTATTAAGATAAGGATTGTCTTCAATTCCCCTAACACAATCCTGAAAATCCCGCAAATAATCTTCGCCAAGCCCCTGTAGTTTAGTTGCGTACCACATATAACCGGAGAACAGATCCTCCTCGAGCTCCGGAACGAACAGAATCCTGTAATTCATTTGCGCGCTTCAATGCGGACCATGAGTTCATCCAGCGTTAACAGTGCGCCGGGATTCTTGTCGGCATTACAGAGTCTTCGGTCCAGTTCCTCTTTGTGGCTTTGCGGTATGGCAATATGGGCGGCATCGGCGGCAATGTCTTCCCATAATGCCTCAAGCACCAGGATTTTTTCCGGGGTGGTCAATGCGGCGATTTGCGGAATATCAGCGGTACGCATATTCGATGGCTCCTTGTCATTCGCAGGTTGATTTAAGGATAACACCGAAAACGGCCCAATTCAAATTGTCTCCAAAATATTTTGTTTAACGCAAAG
>CAZBNU010000184.1:0-8317 GCA_964493075.1 uncultured Nitrospirales bacterium
GTGCAATCGCCGTGGTCCATCAAGAATCCGAACGGAGACGACCCGAACGAGGAGGAAATCCTCAAGCCCATCTGTTTCGTGTTCGACTTCGCGCCGACGCGCGCGCTGCGGCAGCTTTCAGAATACGGAATCGGGCTTTCGCCCGGCGAGCCGAACCCGGAGAACGCCGTCAAAGACCTCGTGTCGTTCCTGCCGGTGCTGGCCTACGACGGCGCGAACATGACGCAGATTGATGCGGGCGGCATCCTCGACATCGCGATGGCCGGGACCTCGGCCACGTTGCTCGCGCGCAAGTGGGAGAGCGCGCTGCTGGTGAACGTGGACAACGACACCCTGCGCCGCATCCTCGAAACCCCCGAGGCGATGGCCGCCGTGGAGCGCATCGAGGGCTGGCGCTCGCTCGGCGATAACATCATCGAAACCATCATCAACAAGAGCGATAAAATCAAGGAACTCAAGAACAAGGCCAAGTCCAAGGATTTATCGGCGAAAGAGAAGAGGGAACTCACCGACGAGGAAAAGGAATTCAAGTCGAAGCGCAAAATGGTGCAGGAAAAACTGATCAAGTTTGCCACGCGCATCCCGGCATTCATGTATCTGACTGATTTCCGGGAGAACACGCTGCAAGACGTGATCACTAAAATTGAAACCGACTTGTTTCAAACTGTAACCGGTCTGACAGTGAAGGATTTCCACCTACTCGTGCGGCTCAAGGTATTCAACACCGAGCAAATGAACCAAGCCGTGTTCGCGTTCCGGCGGTACGAGGATGCATCGCTCCGCTACACCGGCATCGAGAGCCATCCCGGATTGATCCATTACGGGCTGTACGACACGGTGGTCGCAAAAGAAGTATAGTATGTATAACTAGGGATAGTTACCTATTTATACTACTTATTATATGTATTATGTGCTATTTCACGCTAGATTTGCTGGATTCAGGTTCTGCATAAAAGCAAAAGCGGTAAGAGTGTAGTCTGAAAGCGAAAATACGGTCACGCCTCCATTCCCCGTTTTGGCCGTCATTCCTATATCCCGTCCATACTGTCCATCTCGTCCATCCTGTCCATACACAAAAAAGTAAACGCCCCCGTTTACTTTTTCGCCAACCCAATTTCACCACTTCACCCCTTGCTACTCAAGGCCACCCCTCACTCCGGTGCAAACCCCGCCGTCTATAGTATGGAGATCTATATCCACGAAAAGAAGAAGTCGCGCCCAGGGTGCAGCCGGGAAATCGAAGTTGCCTCTTTGTGTTTCTTGTGCCCTTTGTGGTTAATAGTAGTTGCGCCATCATCGAGAAATGCAAAACCACAACAAATAGTAGTCGTATACAGAAAGTACACTATGTATAGTGGTCGCAGCCAAAATCGGCCCCAAAAAAAACGTTCAATAACGTTCTAAAACGTCAAAAAACGTTCAAAAAAGCGAAAAAAGAATGAGAAAAAGTAACGAAAAAAAGCAAAAAGAGCTCAAAAAGAGGTATAAGGTAGACGTGGGAGAAAACGGGGACTGGTAACGCGAGGAACGAGCGGTACCCGTACCCGCTTTCTCCTTGTTGCCAGTCCAGGTTTTTGCTTGGAGATCAAAATGAATGAAACCGGTGCTGGAATCGTCTTGTCGGGTGAATGTAGTATGAATGTAACGAACCTGACAGGAGATTTTAGCCATGAAACAGCAAATTTGGCAGATGACATTGGGGATTGCGGCACTTGTGGCGCTGATGGGCGGTGCATTTGCAGACAGTGAATTTTTGATGCACGGCCGTGTGAGTTTTGATACGGGCACGGCGATGGTCAAGAATGCCACGGAGGACAACTGGTCTGCCGCCGTGGTGAATACCCTCGTGATGCCGGGCGATACCCTCTGGGTAGACCAGAGCGGCACGGCGGAGGTGGAGCTGGCGGGCGCGTCTTTTCTGCGTCTTGCCGATGGAAGCAAGGCGGAGGTGGTTTCTTTGCCGCCGAACGCCTATATCCGCGGCTGGGCCGGTTCCTTTTATGTGCACCGTCTGACCCGCAGCCAGGGCGATTTTGTGTTTACCACCCCGTCGGCGACTGTTGAAGTGCCTGCCGATGCACTGGTGCGCGTTGACATAGATGCGTCGGGTGCGGCGACGGTTTCCGTGCGCTATGGCAGCGCCAAAGTGCGCACTGACCACGGGGGCGACGTCACAGCGACGGAAAGCATGCGGGTTTGGATAGACCCGGGCATGTTGCCGTCGGAAGCAACGCCCTTTGACCGCGCCCAGACCGATGCCTTTGATGATTGGAATAACGACCGCACGCGTTTGCTGGCGGAAGGGGTGCGCACGGCGCCGAAGGATGTTGTCATTCAGGAAACCACGGTGGGCCGCCATGATCTTGATCGTTACGGTGAGTGGGTATACGTGGATAGCCGCCCCTACTGGCGTCCCACGGTTGTGGTAAACTACGTGCCCTACCGGCATGGCTACTGGAACCATATGCCATCTGTTGGCCATGTGTGGGTGGATGAATATCCCTTTGCCTATGTAACGACACACTATGGCCGCTGGCGTCATGTGCCGACCTATGGCTGGCTGTGGTCCTATGATCCCGTATGGAGTCCGGCCTGGGTGGCGTCCGTCCGCGTAGGCGACTACTATGCGTGGTCGCCAATAGACTACTACAACCGTCCTGTGATGGTGACCGGCGCTTCGGTGTTCTCTCTGGGCGGCGTATCCTTCTGCAGTTACAGCACCAGCTATGTGCGCCATTCCTACCTGTATGCCGGGCCCAGCTATGTGTATGCCCCCACAACGGTGGTCATCAACACGTTCAATGCTGCGCCGCCCCGTTCGGTCAGTGTGTGGAATGTGGCCTACAACCAGCGTTCGCGTCCTTCCGTGCCCTACGACTCCCGCTTCATTGCGGGCGAACGGGACTACAATCCCCGTCGTTCCATCCGGGGCGCACAAGGCGACTGGGTGAAAGATCAGGCGCCAAGCGACAGGGCGCGTCGCCTGGAAGCAAGCCTTGGCCGCACCGAGTTTGCGTCTGCGGCATCGCGTTCCACTGTGGGACGCAGCCTGCGCACCCCTGCAACCGAGGGAGCGCGTGTTGCCGGGACGCGCCAGGTGCGTCTCGCCCAGACAGAACAGACCTATATGTCGCGGTCGGCGCGTACTGCGGGTGAATCCACCACCAGCAACCGGTCGCTCTTTGTGCCGGAATCCACACGACTGGCAAGCCTCAGCGAAAGAAGCGGCGGATCCATTCGTGCCGCCACGCCGGGACAGGAATCCATTCGCAGCCGTTCCGATGCTCCCACACCGCAAACCGGCCGAAGCACCCTTGGCGATGCGCCTTCCATGCGTTCCGGGCAGACGAACCTGCGTTCAGCCACACCCACAACCGGCAGCAGGACTAGCGCTACAGCGGGTGACAACGCTTCCGGGCGTGTTGCCTTGCGCGATATGGAGTCCAGCGTTCCTGCGCCGCGTACAGGCATCATGCCTGAACGCACAACCATACGTTCCAATAGCGGTACAGCGTCACCACGCACTTCGCAACCTAGGACAAGCACTACGCCTGCGCCGACAGTACGCCGCGAGAGCACACCGATTCAGCGTAGCGCCCCCGCACCAACGCCCGCGCCGACAGTGCGCCGCGAGAGCACACCGATTCAGCGTAGCGCCCCCGCGCCAACGCCAGCGCCGACAGTACGCCGTATAGCCCCCGCGCCAGCCCCCGCACCGACTGTACGCCGTATAGCCCCCGCGCCAGCCCCCGCACCGACAGTGCGCCGCGAGAGTACGCCGATTCAGCGTAGTGCCCCCGCACCCACAGTGCGCCGCGAGAGTACGCCGATTCAGCGTAGCGCCCCTGCACCCACAGTGCGCCGCAGCGCGCCCGCACCGGCGCCCACCTCGAACCGTTCTTTTTCCGCTCCGCCCAGCAGCAGCCGAAGCAGCGCCCCGTCAACAAGGTCGCTGCCTTCCAGCCGTTCCAGCGGTATTTCCTCTTCGTCGCGTCCCAGCATGCCGAGCAGCAGTTCGTCATCAAGGCTGCAGCGTTCCGCCCCCTCTTCGGGCAGCAGCAGCCGGGGCCGTCGCTAAGTGCGGTATAAACCATTTGAAAGGAGCAATAGTCATGAATACAAAGAAGATGTTGAGAGGCCTTGGAAACGCGCTGGTTGCAGCGTTGATGCTTGCAGTGCTATCGGGCTGTCCGTTATCCCCCTCTTCCGATACAGGTGTTGATTATGAGTCCGGTTTCCTCAGCGGCTTCATGCTCGATGACGAATACTGGCAGGGCTACGACGACAGTTACCTGACCGTGCCAGACGGGCCTATCCTGTATACAGGCAGTGAGATTCCTGTCATAGAGGACGATTCGTACGATGCCGGGTATTGGGACGGTGTCTGGTACGCCTACAACGATGGATATTTCGTTTGCTACGACTATGGGTTTACCATCGGTTTCAGTGAAGGCTACGACCTGGCGTTTCGCGGCGACTGGCTTGATTTCATCGCCAACGACGGCCATCCGGAATACATGGATGGCAGTTTTGCAGACGGCTATAACGACGGTTTTACGGAAGGCACCATTTTTGGGGCCACAGATTACCGGCTTGGGCTGCCCTTTGACTGGCTCGATGCCATGTGGGATTACCGGGACGGCACCGACCTGTTCATAGAGGAACTGGACACGGGTACCGGCACCTGGGGGCCGGTCTACCTCTACGAATATGGCGTTGATCCCTATGAATACCTTGCCAAAACGGCCACCCCCTCCGGTCAGTCCCAGATCAGACGTAGGAACACAAACTCCGGCGTGAGTCCTCGTGCTCAATATGCAGTGCCCTCGTCTATTGAAAAAGACGGGGAAACCACTTATAATCCTGATGAGATCAGTTACCGGACATTGACCGACAAGGTGCAGGAAAACCTGAAGGTCGCGCCCACAGGCAGCAGCCGCGCAGCGGAAAGACCCCTGACCCTGACGGATACCTGGCTTGACCGTGTAAATGCCTATCGTCAGGGTGTGAGCAACACCAAATAAAAGGACGTTTCTGTTTCGATGGAGTCACAGCAGAAAAAAGGAATCCTCCTCCTCCACACAGGTTCGCCTGACGCACCGACCCCGCAGTCGGTGCGTCAGTATTTGAAGCGTTTCCTGATGGACCCCTACGTGTTGACCATGCCCTTCCCGGTACGCGCATGTCTGGTTCATGGCATCATAGCGCCTCTTCGTTCAAAGGCTTCCGCAGCCAAGTACAAAAGCATCTGGATGCCCGAAGGTTCGCCGCTGGTGGTTTTGACGGGTCGCTTTGCTGCCGCGTTGCAGCAGGCCATGCCCCAGTATCGTGTTGCCGTGGGTTCAGCCTATGGCGCACAGACGGTGGAGGGAGCCGTGCAAGAGTTGCTGCAGGAACCGGTGGAAAAAATAATTGTGTTGCCCATGTTCCCTCATTTTGCGGCCGCCACACGGGGTTCCCTGCTGGCGCTGCTGGATGCCGCCTGTGCCAAAATAGACCTGACGATACCGGCAATTGAGGTGGTGCCGCCCTTTTATGCCCATGCCCCCTATGTGGAGGCATTGTGCAGCGCCGCAGCGCAAGACCTGGCTTCCTTCAAACCAGACCATGTTGTTTTCAGTTACCACGGATTGCCCCTGAAACAGGCGCACGCCCTGCCGACAGATGGCAGCACCTACACCTACGAGGAACAGTGCGAACAGACTACGGCCCTCTTGATTGCCGCGTTGGGCCTCGACAGAAGCAGGTGTACGCACGCCTACCAGTCGCGATTCGGACGCGGCTGGCTTGAGCCGTCGCTGGAACCGGAACTGGAACGGCTGGCAGCATCTGGTTGTAAAAAAGTGGCCCTATTGGCACCGTCCTTTGTGACGGACTGCTTGGAAACCCTGGAAGAGTTGGACCTGCGCGCACGACAATGTTTCATGGAGGCAGGCGGCGAAGGGTTCCTACGTATTCCTGCATTGAACGACCATCCACTGTGGGTGGCTGCTGCGGCGAACATGATTGCCGATTTGGGGTAGTGCTATTTTTGTAGCACTGCAGCCACGGCATCCGGTGCAGTGTCAATTTCAAGAACACAGCGGAAGCCCAAGTCGGGAGCGCGCATTTCAAAGGCTTGTTTGCCAGTCTCATGCAAATACCTGGCCTGTAGAAAGCTGCCGCCGCATACCACCATATCATCGCCGAAATCAGGCGTTTCACCGTTCGTTGCGCCTGCCTTGCTGCGGGTCCATTCCTGAACGTTGCCAGCCATGTTGAAGCAACCCGCCTTGACCACATCCTCTTGGAATGTTTTCGCTTCCCATGTATACGAGGTTTGTATGTTTGCCCCGTCATCTTTCCATTCTTCTCCCCAGGGGAACATATCCGAGGCATTTTGGAGGCCATAGGCGGCCCGTGCCCACTGCTCGCGGGTCGGAAGTGTTTTGCCCTGCCATGCAGCATAGGCCTGTGCATCGAACCAGGCCACATACGTGACCGGATGTTCGCTGTAGGTTTCTACGTGTCCGGCGATTTGGCTGGGCATGGGCCAGCCCCCTGCGACCTGAAGACAGAAGTTTTTGAATTGACCTATGGAGACTTCCGTGCGGTCTATAAAGAATGGCGGCACATGAACGCGCGTTTCGCCGATGGTTACATACCCCTCCTCCACAAACACCATGTCGTCCCTGCAAAGAAGTGCGGCGAGATACCGTTGCAGGGAAGATTTCGCGGCATCCATGGCGGTGATGTCTCCTGCCTGCGCTTTTTCTTCGGCTTCCTTCAAAAACGCCGCAGCAGCCTCCCCGTGTTCCCGTTGTGCCCGGGTAGGTTCACTCAGCCTGGCAGTTTTTTCTTTTGCCGCGCTTATCATGGCGGTTAAGGTGCCAAATTCCTCTGCATACTCCGGCGCCAGGGACAGCCCCGGCACTGCCGTTGTGGCAGCGTTGCCCTTGTTCCAGCGTTCCACCGCCCATAGCCCGGCGCTGATGCCTGCAAGCACTACGAAAATACAGGCGGCTGCCGCCAGATGCTGCCCGGAAAATTTTGCGCTGGCATGGTTGGGCCGCGGCCTGCGCGTCAGAATTTTTGCGGGCGGCTTGCCTTCATCCAGCATCTCGATGATGGGACGGATCGCAGCGCGCAATTCGTTAGGCGACCCGATCCGCTTTTCAAGATCGGGTTCCACGCATCGCGCTACGATATCATCCAGTGCAGGCGGCACTTCGCGCATCATTTCGGACGCAGGTTTGGGAACGCCGGAAGGCATATTGCCAGTCAGCATTTCATAAAGCATGACGCCCACACTGTAGATGTCGGCGCGCGCATCCACATTACGGCTGCTGACCTGTTGTTCCGGCGACATGTAATAGGGGGTACCCATTACCATGGAAGCAGAGGTGGCAAAGCGGTTGCCCTTCAGTTTGGAAATACCAAAGTCCATCAGTTTGATGTTATTGTCTTTGGTAATCATCACATTTTCCGGCTTGATATCGCGGTGTATGGTGTACTGATGGGCGTAATCGAGAGCGATGCAAAGCTGGTCAATGATATGCAGCACCTGGCGAACGGGAAGTCGGTCTCCGGAACGCTGTTTTTCCAGTACTGTGCGCAACGAGTCGCCCTGGACATACTCCATGGAAATATAAATGCCTTTACCGGTCATGCCGATATCGTGCATGCGGACGATGTTTGGATGCGCCAGTTTTCGTGTGATGCGTGCTTCGTTCAGGAATCGGTCCACCACCATCTTGTCTGTGGCAAACTGTGGCAGCAAGGTTTTCAAGGCAAGGTCTTCGCCCAGCACATTGTCATGTACTTTGTAGATGCAGCCCATGCCGCCGCGACCTATCAGATCAAGCACGGTGTAGCGGTTGTTCACTACCTGGCCACGATGAAACAGGATGTCGTCCGCTTCTGGAGACGACTCCCGTTTTTTTCGGGGAACTCTAGCTGCGGGTTCCTTGAAGGATATGTTGGGCAGCACTGTTTCGCAACGGCTGCAGTGGGTCATCGTGCCGTCGTTCAGGTGTGCGCACTTGGGACATTTGACTTTGGCCATGCACTAACCTCGCATGCATTCAATGCAAGTTGCTCTTCGCAAAATGCTACAGATTCCACGCCTTGGCAAAGGCGGCAAAAGAACGGTCATAGGTCTTTTCGACTTCTTCCGGGAAGCAACACCCCGGCAATTGTTTTTTCACAAGATGACTGTGAAGGCAATCACAACAGGTTGCATGGTTGGGGCAGCCGGGATACGAACAGGTGCAACGGGCCATGTTGACGGCATGTTTCGGGCATTTTTCAGACATGATAATTCCTTTCCATGTACGGC
>CAZBNU010000185.1:0-8310 GCA_964493075.1 uncultured Nitrospirales bacterium
GTGATGGCATCATTTGTGCAGAGTTCCATTGCAAGATGAACGCGATTGGTCCTGATATTGTGGCTGCTTTGAACAAAGGCGTTGACCTCATTGAGGAAGGCAAATTTGACGGCATGATCGTTGCCAACCAGGGTCCGCATTTCTGTGCCGGCGCCAACCTGATGATCGTGCTTGGCGATGCCATGCAGGAAAATTGGGAAGGTCTGGAGAATATGGTACGCGGGCTGCAAGGCGTGGGCATGCGCATGAAGTATTGCAGTGGCCCTGTTGTTGCAGCACCTCATCATTTCACCTTTGGTGGCGGCGTTGAAATCTGCCAACATGCCGATAAAGTCGTGCTTGCGGGTGAAACCTACGCCGGTTTGGTTGAGGTAGGTGTTGGTGTACTTCCTGCGGGTGGCGGCACCACGGAAATGCTTGTTCGTGCTCTTGAGTATGTGCCTGCAAATGTAATAAATGGCGATGCATTTCCCTATGTTCGCCGTGCGTTCGAGACCATAGGTACTGCGAAGGTAGGCACGAGTGGTGCGGAAGTCATCGAACTTGGCTACTTCCGTAACAGCGACATCGTGCTTCCCAATTACGACCATCAGGTGCAGAAGGCGAAAGACGTCTGCCGCGGTATGGTTGTGGCGGGGTATACGCCACCGCGCAAACCCACGCTGTATGCGTTGGGCGCCAGCGGCAAGGCTGCCTTCGAGGCGGGTGTCTGGGGCATGAAAGAAGCAGGTTGGGCCAGCGAGCATGACATGCTTATCAGCGGCTATATAGCAAATGTTCTGTGCGGTGGCGACCGTATTGCCGGCACGCCCATGACCGAACAGGACTTCCTTGATCTTGAATGCGAAGCTTTTGTAAGCCTTTGCGGTACCGAAAAAACCCAGGCGAGAATACAGCACATGCTTGCTTCCGGCAAGCCGTTGCGCAACTAGTCCAAAAGGAGGATTGTTGATATGGATAACGTATATGTAGTATCAGCCGCACGAACGGCTGTGGGCCGGTCGAAAGCCGGCAGCGCTATCGCCCATGTGCGTCCCGACGACCTCGCCGCCGCCGCAATCAAAGAGGCGGTAAAGCGTTCAGGCGTACCTGCGGAACGCCTCCAGGACTGTGTCATTGGTTGCGCATTCCCTGAAGCAGAATCGGGCATGAACGTGGGTCGTATGGCATTGCTTACCGCCGGGCTTCCTGACACCATTTCCGGTGTAACGATGAATCGCTTCTGTTCTTCCGGATTGGAAACGATGGCTACGGCTGGCGCGAAAATACAGTGTGGTATGCTGGATGTTGCCATTGCTGGCGGCACCGAGTCCATGAGCATTATTCCCATGGGCGGCAATAAACTGCTGCCGAATCCGGCATTGGTGAAATCCAATCCGCGTGCCTACACTGGTATGGGCCAGTGTGCTGACAACGTGGCGAAAGATTTCAACATCACCCGGGAAGAATGTGATGAGTGGGCCGTGCGCAGCAATAAACTGGCTTCCGAGGCAATCGCCAACGGTACTTTCAAAGATCAGATTGTACCCCTTGAAGTGATGGGCCCGAACGGTAAAACCTATGTCTTTGACACTGATGAAGGTCCTCGTCCGGAAACCACGCTTGAAGGACTTGCCAAACTGCGTCCCGCCTTTGCGGGACCCGGCGGCAAAGGCGTCGCCACGGCAGGCAACTCCAGTCAGACCAGCTGCGGCGCTGCCGCAACGGTACTGGCGAGCAAAGCCGTCGTAGACGAACTGGGCCTGAAGCCGATGGCGAAACTGGTTGGTTATGCCGTAGGCGCAGGCGATCCGGGTTATCTTGGACCTGCCCAGGTGCCCGCCATTAATGATGCATTGAAGCAGGCCGGAATCACCCTTGCTGACGTTGGCCTCATCGAATGCAACGAAGCATTCGCATCGCAAACCTTGTATGTTCTCAAGGAAATGAACATCAATCGTGACATTGTCAATCTAAATGGCGGCGCCATTGCACTGGGCCATCCTCTTGGCGCAACTGGTGCAAAACTGGCTACCCAGCTGATCTATGACATGAAGCGGCTTGGTGTGAAATATGGTCTTGAGACCATGTGCATTGGCGGCGGCATGGGCGCTGCTGGTGTATTTGAACTGTGTGACTGAGTCACTTCCTGAATAACAGATAACGGGCTTCGCGGAGTATCGCGAAGCCCGTTTTTGTAGGATAGGCAGGATTGTTATCTACAGTACGGTGAATTGTGCCTGCGAGGAGATGGCAGATCGTGCTGTGCGCACTGTGGTGACAATGGTGTACTGTCCTGGCGGGAGATTGCTGGGCAAGCGGACGGGTTGGGTGCTTACCCAGGTGCCGTCTTCCCGTGTGAAGTTATGGGTGGATACATCGGCAATCATGCGATCGCCCTGCATGAGGGAGCGTTGTTCGCTGACCTGAAGACCTGCGCCACCGCCCAGAATGGCGTACTGGATGCTTGCTTCTGCCATTTCTCCGGGCCGTAATGTTGCGGGCAATACTTCGCTGCGTTCCAGGGTGAGCATTTCCCCTTGGGCGGGTACGTAGTTATAGGCAGCTTCTGTTTCAGCTTTGTTGCGCATTTTACGTGCCTTAATGTCATGGGCAATCAACCCTGTGACGCCGCCCAGCACTGCGCCAATGGCAGCGCCTTCCAATGCGTGGCCGCTCTGGTGACCAATAATACCACCGGCAAGCGCACCCACTCCTGCGCCCAGCCCGGCAGCTTCGCCATAGGTCTGGCAGCCACTGGTAACCAGACCCAGGCATACGGCCAGCGCTAAGGACATCAATAGGGTAAATCTCTTATTCATAACATTCTCTCCTGTACGGCTTCGCCGTATTTTGTTGTTATCTTCGTTTCTTTGCAGTGGCGCAAAAACAGCGGCCACATGTGTATAGACGATTCAACGCCTTCGGATATTCACTTATTTCATTGTGTACACAGTATGCCATAGTAGATGTGTTGTCACAAAACGACTTCCTAACAGGATCGGGAAGTGTCCGGATCAAAAAATCGTTTACTGAATATGTCCCGATGTGGTACCATCCGTGAAGTAGAAGGATCGGGAGTGTCCCTGTTAACCTTTCCCGACGGGAGTGCGTTTTCAAAAGTGCAACACAATAGTGAATTAAAATTTGAATCGTTGGACGACAAGTCCCTTGCGCTCGTTCTTAAATCAGGTGATTTGGGTGCTTTTGATGAGATTGTGAGACGGTATCAGGGCCGGGTATATGCAGCAGCCTATCGTGTGACCGGAAATCGCGAGGATGCGCTCGATGTGACGCAGGAATCGCTGATGAAGGCTTACAACAAGATTCAGTCCTGGCAGCCTACCGGCGGTTTTTTGTCCTGGCTGTTGCGGTTGACGACCAATCAGGCGATTGACCATATACGCCGGCGCAAACGCCGCCATCACGAGCGTTTGGATGATGCATTCCGCAATGAGAGCGAGGGGGCTGCTGTCGAACCAACGGTTATTGATACGGAAGATGCCGTGTATGCGAATGAAATTGACAGTCGCATAAGGGCGTCGCTTGTTGTGTTGTCGCCCATGCAGCGAACAGTGTTTGTATTGCGGCATTTTGAAGGCTTTTCGCTGGCCGAGATAGCCGAAGACCTGAATTGTACCGTAGGCAGTGTGAAGGTTCATCTGTTTCGAGCCATGAAAAAGCTTCGCAAGGAAATGAATGATTTTGCCAGGGACCTGTAACAGGTTTACGATTTTCCTGGCATTCAGACTGTAATGAGATTTTGATACATATATGACGTAAAAATCTGTAACGGAGTATTTGCTATTATGCAGGCACGTTTTGCTTCGCCTTTGCGCGCTTTGCGCTTTTGGTTTGTAAGAAATGCTGCGGGCGCACTCATGGCCAAGGCCGCTTATGAACCTCTTGAAAAGGAGGAAAACTCCCGACTTGACCGTATCTGCCAGAAATATCCAGAACTGGCGGCAGAGCAGGAGAGGTTTGTTTCGTTTGCGGCCAAATTTCATCCGACAACTGAGGAATTGCCTTTTGATTTGTCCGGTCGTATTGCCGTTGCCCTGACGGAATCTTCAGAACCGCGCCAGCGATATGCAACGATTTATGTAACCGCAATCGCGGTGCTGGTGCTCACCGTAAGTGTGTATCTTGTATCCATGTTCGGTGGTGAAAAGAATGCTCCTGTGCTCGGATCGTCCGACATCCAAATGGCGTCTGTCCCTTCGCCTTTTGATGAATTAGCAGCAAGCATGCAACAGGCTAAAGTGCTTGAGGACAAAGGCGATTATCTGGGCGCTGTTGGTTTGCTTAAAAGGGCTATTGAAAATGCGCCGGAATCGCGAATCAAGGGCGATCCTCTTCAGCGACTGGCAGACATTGAATACACCTGTTTGCAGCGGTACGAAGAGGCCTTTGTTGCCTATGACGCTCTGCGCGAAAACTACCCGGATATATTTGCCGCGAACAGGGATAGCCAGAATCGTTATAATCTGCTTGCAGAGTTGCGAAATGAAAATTACTGGCCTTTGTATCAGCTTGACAGTGCGCGCAGCCGTAACGCAGATGTTTTTAGCGTTTATGAAGATATTGTGGCATTGTACCCTGACACGGCGTTTGCAAGTGTAACGGTTGATGAGATGTGCAAATTTGTAAAATCTGGAATACAGAAAGAACAGATGACCAGAGTGGATGAGCTGAATAGGGTACGGGAGCGTTGTTGTAACCCAACTGTTGTGGCAAAAGTGGATTTAATGCTGGGTCATCATTACTACGATATAATCAAAGACCGAGAAGAGGCCAGAGCGTATTATACCAGAGTTGCTGCCAGTGACCATGTTGCGCTGGCAAACCAGGCAATCAAAGCATTGTCCGTGATGGAGTAGTTTTCGGTTCCCCAAAAAGACGCTGTGGGCTTTGGGGTGTGGGAGTGCGTTTTATCAAAGTTGCCGACTTTTCCTCGGGCGTGCTACCATTGCACTCTGGATTTCAACCGTAAGGAGTATGTCGGCGTGCAGGAACCCAAGGCATTCGAACAACTGCTGCTACGAGAAGGTATTGTGGATGAGTCCAAACTCGACCGTGCCCGAAGCGAAGCAGCCAAAAATAACCTCTCCCTCGTGTCTGTAATACCGCAGCTGGGATTTGCCCGTGCCGAGGCAGTGTATGCCGCACTGGCGGAGTATTGCGAGATGCGGTTTGTGCTGCCGTCTCGCGATGGTCTTGACAAGGGGCTGGTGCAGAAAGCGCCTGCGCGGTTTGCCACCCACTACGGGTTTGTGCCAGTGCAGGAGCGCAACGGTACGCTGGTGATTGCCATCAGCGACCCCATGAATCCCCAATTACTCGATGACATCCGCATGGTACTCAAGTGCCGGATTGAGCCAGTGGTGACGACGCCCCAGGAAATCGTGCGCGCCACCAAGGAATTGTACGGCGTGGGTGCGGACACCATGGAGCGTATTCTCATAGATGCCGAAGCGGAGGGGCCCGTTCTAACAATCCAGGGCGCAGGTGTCGGTGCAGACTTGGGCGACGATACCCTTGACGCTTCCATCATCAAGTTTGTGAATGAGATTATTCTTGAGGCCATCCAATCAGATACGACCGACATCCACATCGAACCTTTCGAGGACAGTTTGCGCGTGCGCTACCGCATTGACGGCATCCTGCACCAGGCGCCCACGCCGCCGTCCATACGCGGGTTTCATGCCGCCATTGTGTCCCGCATCAAGATTATGGCGAATCTTAACATCGCCGAAAAGCGGCTTCCCCAGGACGGCAAGATTCTGGCTTCCTTTGGCGAGGCCAACTATGACCTGCGTGTTTCCATACTGCCCACGCCTCACGGGGAAACGGTGAACATCCGTATCCTGAGCCGGTCGTCCATGGCGATGACCATGGACCAGCTGGGATTCCTGCCGGAAGATATGGCGTTGTTCAATACGCTTATCAACAAGCCCTACGGCATTATTCTGGTGACAGGCCCCACCGGAAGCGGTAAAACCACCACGCTTTACGCCGCACTGGCCAAACTAAACGGCATAGACCGCAAGATTATCACCATTGAGGACCCCATTGAATACCAGCTGCAGGGTGTTTCCCAGATGCAGGTGCAGCCGAAAATTGGCTTCGATTTCTCGCTTGGGTTGCGCTCCATGCTGCGCCACGACCCGGATATTATGCTGGTGGGCGAAATCCGGGACTACGAGACGGCGGAGATGGCGATCCGGTCCAGCCTTACCGGGCATCTGGTACTCAGTACGCTGCATACCAACGACAGCGCTGGCGCCGTAACGCGCCTGATAGACATGGGCATTGAGCCGTTCCTTATTTCCAGTACCATGGTGGCTTCGGTGGCGCAGCGTCTGGTGCGGCGGATATGCAAGCACTGCGCCCAACCGGTCGAAGCGGATCGGGAACTACTGCGTGTTGAATTTGGCGCCAGCGACAAAGACCTGGACTCGGGCAACTTTCAGCGTGGCGAAGGATGCGAGGAGTGTTTGCACACCGGATTCCGGGGGCGCATCGCCATTTACGAAATACTTCCCTTTACCGACAGGATCAAGGAGATGACGGTGAATCGGGCTACTGCTGCCGACATCAAGAAAGAGGCGCTGAAGCAGGGCATGCGTACTCTCCGTTTTTCCGGGTGGCAGCGCATTCATGCTGGCGAAACCACGCCGGAAGAGGTGTTGCGCGTCACTGCCGACTCTGATACCCTTTCCACGGAGAGCGCTTAACCCATGCCACGCTATGAATACGAAGTGAAGAAGGGCCCTGGCGCGGTTTCCACGGGAGTTCTTGAAGCCGAGAACCAGCGTGCCGCCGTGGCGCGACTCCGCGATATGGGCTACTTTCCCATTCGTGTAGAGGAATGTTCGGAAAAGCAGGGGCGCGCTTCCTTTCGCGAATCGCTGGTACGTATCCGCATCAAGGACCGCAATGTGTTTCTGCGACAATTGGCCAATCTTTCGGAATCGGGCATGATGATAACCCGTGCCTTGCGCACGCTGGTGGAGCAGACCGAAAACCCGAAGATGGTGAAGGTGGTGGACCAGTTGCGGGAGGATGTGCAGAAGGGCAGCAGCCTTGCCGATGCCATGGAGCATCATCCGGATATTTTCCCTGCCATGTATTGCAGCCTCATCCGCGCCGGCGAAACGGGCGGCATGATCGAAGAGGTGCTCTGGCGAATCTGCGCTTTTGGCGAACAGGAGGAGGAACTGCGCGGAAAGGTGATTTCCGCCATGGTCTATCCCATCTTCCTGATGGTGGTGGGCAGCATTGCCATCTTCATTCTCATTTCCTTCGTGTTTCCGAAATTCATCGGCATCTTCGAGGATTTCAATGCCCAGTTGCCGTGGCCGACCCTGGTGGTGATGGGCATCTGTGATTTTATGGGCACCTGGTGGTGGGCGGTGATTATTGCGCTGGTGGCCGTGGTGATTCTGTTGGTGCGATACCGGCGCACCGAACAGGGGCGTATGGTGTTCGACCGTCTCCTGCTGCGCATTCCCGTGGTGAAGGTATTGATCATCAAGTACGAGATGGCGAAATTTGCGCGCACCCTCGGCACGCTGCTGGACAATGGTGTTCCCGTGCTGACCTCGCTGAAAATCACGGCGGAAACCATGAGCAATGTGCTGGTGCGCAACAATGTGGCGGCCCTCCATTCGGGGGTTACGGAAGGGGATAGTCTCAGCGAAAGCATGCGCGATGGCGAATTATTCCCGCCCATGGTGGTCAGCATGTTTGCCGTGGGCGAGGAAAGCGGACGGGTCGGCAATGTGGCAAGCCGCATCGCCGACGCCTACGACCTCGAAGTGGACCGTGCGGTCAAGGCGCTTACCGCCCTGTTCGAACCCCTGCTTATTGTTATTATGGGTGTGATTATCGGTTTCTTGGTGATTGCCATGCTGCTGCCCATGCTGTCCCTCAGCGCGGGTGTGGGCGCGTAGGCGAAAAATAGATTGTTGACCGCCATTGGTTTTGTGGTATCATAATTTCAGGGTGACTAAAGTTAACTACGCAGGAGATATCGAAGCCATGAAGAAGATGCACAGCAGAGGGTTTACACTGATTGAACTGTTGACCGTAATTGCGGTCATTTCCATTCTTGCGGCGCTGACGCTGACCGTCGGGCCGCGCATGATCGAGCGCGCCAAATTAACCAACCTGGACAGCGCGTTTCGTACCGTGGAAAAAGCGCTGATTACGTACAACATTGATTTCCAGACCTATCCCCCTGCCTACGGATATGTGGGCTTTGAACAGGAAAAAGATCTGGACGGCCCGGCAGATCAAGCCGAAGAGGTGGGGTATTACAACCTGATG
>CAZBNU010000186.1:0-8198 GCA_964493075.1 uncultured Nitrospirales bacterium
GCATCCTTCAAGGTACGTGAACCGGAGTTGACGGACACCACTTTGGTGCCCATGAGCCGCATACGGAATACATTCAGTTTCTGGCGCTCAATATCTTCTGCGCCCATATACACTTCGCATTTCAAGCCCAGCAATGCGGCGGCTGTAGCCGTGGCGACGCCATGCTGGCCTGCGCCGGTTTCCGCAATGACACGCGGTTTTCCCATGCGTTTCGCCAGCAGACATTGCCCGAGGGCGTTGTTGATTTTGTGGGCGCCGGTGTGGGCGAGGTCTTCCCGCTTGAAGTATATCTTCGCACCGCCCAGATGCTCCGTCAGCCGTTGTGCAAAATAAAGCGGCGTGGGCCGTCCCACAAAATGACGCTGGTAATCCACCAGCGTTTTCTGAAAGGCCTCGTCGTTGGCGGCGCTGTGGTACGCCGCTTCGAGTTCTTCTAGGGCATACATCAGCGTTTCGGGAACATACTTGCCACCGTAACGCCCATAATGCCCTGCGGCGTCAGGCCACAGATGCTTTTCGCGCGTTGTTGATGAAACTTCGGATTCGTTCATGGTCTTTCTTTCCCGGTGCGGCTTCGAGACTGCTCGATGCATCCACACCGTAGGGTTGTACACGCCTGATGGCGTCTTCCACATTGTCAGGGGTCAGCCCGCCGGCGAGTATCACGCTTTTTGCGGCGGCAACCTGTGCGGAAAACTCCCAGTCGCACACCTTTCCTATGCCACCGCGACTGTCGGGCGTCCAGGCATCCAGCAGGCAGCACTCGCCGGGATACTGTTCTATATCCCGCAGCGTCAGGCCCGGTTTCACTTGAAATGCCTTGAATGCTTTCCCGTCCAAAGCACGGCACACTTCCGGGGATTCGTCGCCGTGCAATTGTATCAGATCAAAAAGATGCGCATATTCGCACAGGGTTTCTAACGATTCATTCACCACCACCGCCACCGAAAGCACGGAAGGCGGCAATTGATCAATGATGACTGCGGCCGCGTCAGGCGCAATATATCGGTTACGTTTCTTTGCTTCAGGCGCCAACACAAAGCCCAGCGCATCGGCGCCGGCCTCACAGGCGGCAAGGGCATCTTCGATGTTCGTAATGCCGCATATCTTAATCTTCGTTGTCATGGAGCAGAGACGCCAGTTGCGCCTGTATGTTATTGCTGGTCAGCAAAGACTCGCCGATAAGCAGCGCATCCACGCCGCCATCTTCCAGCAGTTTCACCTCGCGCCGCGTTTTGATGCCGCTCTCGCTGACCAGCGTATGGCCGCCCGGCACCAGTTTCTTCAGGCGCAGCGTGGTGTTCACATCCACCTCCAGCGTATCCAGGTCGCGGTTGTTGATGCCGATAATGGATGCGCCCACATCAATTGCACGTTTGATTTCGGTTTCATTATGGGTTTCCACCAACGCCGCCATGCCCAGAGCAGTTATCTCGCGCAGGAAGAATTTCAATTCGTCATCTGTCAGAATACGCACGATCAGCAGCACCGCGTCAGCGCCCGCATTACGTGCCTCATAAATTTGGTATGGGTCTATAATGAATTCTTTGCACAAGCACGGCAGCTTGGTATGGTTCACCACCTTGGTCAGGTCTTCCAGTGATCCGCCAAAATACTTGTTGTCCACCAGGATGGATACGGCGCGTGCGCCGGTCTGTTCATAGAGCGCAGCCAGTTTCACAGCATCCACATCCGGCAGTATATCCCCGCGCGAAGGCGACCGTCGCTTGATCTCCGATATAATGCTGATGCCTTCCCTGCGGAGCGCTGCCTTAAAGTCTTTGATGCGCAAAGGGCGCTGCAGTTGGTCTTCCAGAACCCGCATCGGGGTCTGCGCTTTACGCGCTTCCACTTCTATTTTTTTATGTTGCACTATCTCGTCAAGAATCATATCAGGTACCTGCTAATTTTATCCCCAGGAAAAACATATACTAAGGTTACAATCTGCCACTAACTATAACATTGTAGGGTGGGTGAAGGGCAGTGCAACCCACCAGGACGAACTAATTATTTGTAAACGCAATAAGCGACTCAAGTTTCTTCAACGCAGCGCCGGAGTCAATGGCATCAGCCGCGCGTCCGACGCCTTCTTTCAGGTCTGCTGCCAGACCACAAGCCACCATCGCCGGTGCAGCGTTCAATAATACCACATCACAGCGCGGCCCTTTTTCACCTTCAAGCACTGCACGCAGAAGGGCAGCATTCTTTTCGGCATCGCCGCCAATTAGCGCGCCGGTCGCCGCCAGGGGCAGTCCCAGCGATTCCGGGTGCAGTTCGTATTCTTCCACAACGCCGTCTTTCGCCTCACACACCAGCGAGGGCCCTGCAAGCGTCAATTCGTCCAGACCGTCCATACCCGCCACAACGAAGGCGTGTTTGGAGCCCAGCCCAAGCAACGCTTCCGCCATGGTCGGCGCCAGTTGTCGGTTAAATACGCCCACCACCTGCCGGTCCGCCCTTGCAGGATTCGTCAGCGGCCCCAGGATATTAAACACAGTCCTCACCTTCAAGTCCATCCGTACCGGTCCCACATATTTCATGGCACTGTGCAGGGTACGTGCAAAGAGGAACCCAATGCCGATCTCGTCTACACACCGTCCGATTTGCTCTGCATCCAGATTGATGTTTACTCCCAGCGCTTCCAGCACATCCGCACTGCCGCACTTGCTGGACGCGGCGCGATTGCCATGCTTGGCAACAGCGGCGCCAGCGCCAGCCAGAACAAAGGCAACGGTGGTGGAGATGTTAAAGGTGCCGCAGCCGTCACCACCGGTGCCGCAGGTATCCACCAGCGGTTGACGTGTTGTGGATACGTGGGATGCAAAGTTGCGCATGATTTCGGCAAAACCGATGATTTCCTCGGCGGTTTCCCCCTTCATGCGCAGGGCAATCAACAGGGCTGCCGTCTGGGCGGCGGTAATCTCGCCAGACATCAACAGATGCATTGCCTGTGACGCCTGTTCACGGGTCAGATGTGCGCCGTCGCACAAAAGGGTGATGATTTCATGAATGGTCAGTGTGCCGGTCATATCCAGATGAAGCCTTTTTTGTTGCCTGCAAAAGTCATGTTAAGAACAGATGATATCATAATGGAATTTGTGTGGTACGTCAATTACGTCGTTTCTCTTCAGGGTTCTACAACAGGCGCAATCTGGTCTTCTGAAATCACCCCCGGCGGCAGTTCAAGTATGCGGATGTTCCGGAAATGAATTTCCGCCCCTTCTGATTCCAGGCACAGATAGCCTTTTTTTATAGACGACTGGCTGACGCCATTCACAAACTTGCCGTTCACGGCGAGTTTTACGACGCCATCCACAAAAACAGCATCGTATACATTCCACTCGCCCTTACCCTTACAGCGGTTTTCAATGGATTTGCTGCGCTCCCCCCGTGGATTGTCTGGTTTTGCCGTGAGGCCGTTCGCGCCGAACAGTTCGCCATGCACATAAGCAATAGGGGCCGGGTTGCCTTTCCGGTCGGGATGTTGATTGGGCCAGTCGAGTTCCAGCATCTGCACTTCCATTCCCTTGGGCAAACTTTTGCCTTCCGGCACGGTCCCTTCGCTCCAGGCGAATACGCCGGAGTTACCGCCTGCTTCCAGGTGTTTCCACTCGATATGCAACAGAAAATTCTCATATTGTTTTTCTGAGCGCATCACACCGATGGGCATCCCCTTGCAGACCAGCAGCCCGTCGCGAACGCTCCAGGTATCTTCTGCAGTATTCACGTTCACCCATCCTGTGAGGTCTTTACCGTTGAACAAGTCCACCCATTGGGCGGGTTCCTCGCCATCTGCGAATGCACATCCTGCAAACAAAAGGATGGCGGCAAATAATGGAGCAGCATACTTCATGACATTTTCCTTTTCTGGCTATAATATTGTTATTCCCCGATGCAAATCAGGGCGGTCTTTGTGCGTACATACAGGCAACCGTCCATAAACGCCGGAGTAGTGGCCGTTTCTTCGCCAAAGGAGGGCGCCGCAATTTGTCGGTATTCTTCGGCGTTCTCAAAAATGAGGGTAGTCCCCTTCATATCCACGGCATATACGGAATCGCCCACAAGAACTGCAGAAGCATAGAAGGCATGATCATGTTCATGAACCCATACGATTTCGCCATCTTCAGGACGCAAACAGACCATCTCGCCCCGCGATGTGAGCAGGTAGTAGAACTTGTCTGTTGCAAGGGGACTGGAAATATCCGGAAGTGATTCATAAAACTGCCATACAATTTCCGGTTCGCCACCGGCGGCTTCCGGCAAACGCACCGCAGAGGCATCTGCGTATTCATTCGCCACGAAAAACATGCCAGCACCGTAAGCGGGACTAGGCCCCACCTCACCGGACAGACAGTTCACCGAGTACAACCGTTCGCCGGTGCGCGGCGTATACACATCCATGTCGCGGCTGGACACCACAGTCAGCAGCGGCTTATCAGGCATGCCCGTAAGTATGGGCGATGCCCATGAAATCCGTTCCCGCTCCTGCTTCCATACCTCTGCACCATCACGCAGATCAAAGGCGTACATAACCCCGTTCTTGCGCTGGTCATACTGCACAATCAACAGGTCTTCGTAGATAATAAGCGAAGATGAGTGGCCATAGTGGTTGTCAGGAATACCCAGATGTTTTTCCCAGCGTATCACACCGTCTTTCCCAAGACAGGCAAGGTGACCCGTACCGAAAATGGCACATACGAGATTGCCCTGCACAGCCAGGGTGGGCGCCGCCCAACCGGTGTCATCATTTACTTTGGGTGCGGCGACCGGTGTCTGCAGGCCGACAGCAGTTTTCCAAAGCAGTTCGCCCGTGCCTGTATCGAAGCAATACACCTCGCGTGTTTCCGCATCTGCACCGCTCAGGTAGACCCGATCTTCCCATACCACCGGCGAATTGAAGCCCGGCAACGGCACGTCCGTTTTCCAGCGCATATTCTTGCCGGAAGGCACGTCCCAGTCGGTGGGCGCTGTGGTAAAGTGGGCAATGCCGTAACCACCAGGTCCACGGAAAGAGGGCCACTGCAGCTTAACTTCGTCCCAGGTGGGCACGACCAGTTCTTCCTCAACAGATTCAGCAACAGATACCTTGTCTGCCGCCTGTAATTCTTCCGGGGAAGGTTCGGGGATATCCAAGCGCGTAAACGCTGCTGCCAGCAACGCCGCTAGAAGCCACAGCCCACCCATAAACACCACCAGCTCCCGGGCGCGTGCCTGGTCGCCCCAGTAGTATTTTTGCGGCGCGTCCGCAACGGGTTCCGGGAGTCGTGGCCGGAAATTTGCGGTCACACGCAACGCAACGACAAAGACAAGACCAGAAATCAACGCCAGCAATCCACCGGTACGCAGCATATTCTGGCTGGTGAAGAAAGCAGCGCGTGCCAACAAATCAAGCGCACGTATGGCCTCAATCGTGGCGGCATCAGCCTCAGGCGAACCCGTTAATTGTGAACGCAACTGCACCAGTTCCGGGTGATTCATGGGATCCAGGGTGCTTACCTGCCAGTAATTGACAATCAGCAGCGATGACACCACAAAGCACAACACGCCCGATACTGCAGCCGTGACAACGGCGGTCTGCAGGACAACTGCATTCGTTCTAAAAGGTCTCTGTCGTTTGGCTGGCATGGCCTTCCTTTGCAGATGTTTTATGACTACAAACACACAGGCAATTGGCAAACACTTGTTGCCAACAGCATGAAAGCAGTAGTATAACACAGCCCTTGATTGGTGCGGCAAAGGGACCTACTACGATCAATGACAAGAATGTACTTTGTAGGCGCACTATCATAGTGCGCCATGGGTTTAATCTATGTGCTTGGCGCACTATCATAGTGCGCCTACAAAGACACAAATGGGTTGACGGAGGAACCATGAAGAAAAATACAACAGACACACGCAACACCATCCAGAAGCAGGTTGTGTGGGATGTATTCAGTCAGGTTGGAAGACCGCTGACAGCAAAGGAAGCGCATCTACTTGCCAAGGAAGAGCGTCCGCGAATCGGCATTGCCACGGTCTACCGCGCCATACGACGCATGGTGCAGGATAATGTCCTGCGTCTTGTGGTGATCCCCGGGGAAACAGCCTATTACGAAATCGCCAACGAAGAACACCACCACTATTTTCATTGTTGTGCCTGCAAGAAGGTATACGTGGTGCCCGGCTGCCCCGGTTCCATGCAAGCCCTGACGCCGGACGGTTTCATTCTTGAACGACACGACCTTGTATTACACGGGCGCTGCAGGGAGTGCATCTCATAGCAGGTTATTCGCCAATTTGGTAAAACAAGCATATTTCAGCTAGTTTTCAATGTTCCTTCCAACTATCAGTTGCCAATCTTAGGGAGTGACACCCTTGAGGGCTTCGCGTATCTGATTGATGATTTCCTGGCTGACGAGATAGATACCGGGGCGTGTGCTTGACAGGGCGAAGCGCTCGTCCGGGTTAGCAGGGTTGGGTTTGCCAATGCGCAGGTTCAATTGCTGTGGTGCCTGCGGAGACACTGCCGTCAAGGTGATTGTCAGGTCAAGCACAGGCGCATCCAGCCCATACAAATCCAAACCTTCCGGCGTCGTGGCAATCAGGCAACTGTTCATAATCAACGGATTCACAGCGTCCATAATCGTGCCCACATCGGCCTGGTTATGGAGTTGCATGGTTTCAGGCGCCTGCAGCACCCAGCGGTTGTGACGCTGGGCGATATGATACGGTCTATTTTCAAAGGTGATATTCAGGTCGGTCACTTCCGTCTTGTTAAAACGCAGTATCTCACGGGAACGGAAATTTTCACTATCGGTCAGCAGCATCTTCGCCACTGATGCCGACAGCGTGACCACACCACCAGAGTCCTGCAAGGCGACAATGGTTTCCGGGTCGTCTGGTGAGGCGGCAAGCAGAATCTCTGCATTGGCATCGTCATCATAATGAAGTTTGATGCGTGCCTTGGGCGATGCAAAGGCGCCTGCATTTACCCCTTCGACAAAGTCCACCCCTTCCAATTCCTTGAAAAACGCCAGAAATCCCGAGACCGCCCGTTCGTTGACACTGTCCATCATAGGCTCCACAAGCGCCCAGTTTCCTTGTTCATCTTTCTGCAATACAAAACGATCAAATTCGGTTGAATACTCGAGACGTTTGATATCGCTAACCCGACGCGTCAACAAGCGTTTGTCGCGCCATGCCTGGGGGCTTTTGGGCAACAGCGTGTACACGTGTGGGTCCATTACCACAACCGCATCTTCCTTTTCGCGCTTGACGAAAAGCCCTTTTTTATCCGGCGAGTCATCGTGCATACCAATCCATAAAGTCTGCCGCCGGCCCGACGCGGCATCCTTCACCGTGATGCGCGCTCGCGCAGGCTTTAGGCCATAATCGGCAAGTGTTTCCGGGTTGTCAATAAACTCACGCCCCACAGCAAACTGAAGCTCTTGGGCAAGGGCTTCCACTGCGGCATGATTTGCCGGGACTTCCTCGGGCGTCGTCATGCGCCAGGGCGCCTCCGCCGTATCACGCTTAACGGCAACCACGATGGACTCCGCTCCAATTTCCGGCTGCCCTTCTTTCTTTTCTTCCGATCCTGTCCAAATCCAGGCGAACTCCATCTCAAGTAGGGCGGCTTCCCGATCATCCACCAGGAACTTATGGCGCAAATCAATCAGCGAACGGTTCAATTCAAAGAAAGTGTCTGTGGTGATGAGGAACAGATCGCCGCCGTTCAACTGGGCGTAACGGCTGCGCTGCGTCGGTTCGATTTCGCCGAAGTTCAAGGTGAAGGCGTAACCGTCTTTTGTGCCGCCGGAAACTGTCAGAATGGGCGTATCCAGTCCGTAAAGGGCAAGGTCTTTCGGCGCCGCCATCACGGTATGTTCGTTCAGTGTTTGAGAGAGATGCTCTGCAACCCGGTCCCACATCATCTGGAACGGGACAATGGTGGCATTGGGTTCGAGAATGCGCCAGAAACCGTCCTCAGTGCGTTCTGCCTTGCAGGGGTCTTCATCAATGCGATCCAGGGTGAGTTCCTGCAGATCTGCGGCCTCAAACTGAAAGACTTTTCTGGCAATCCGCGCCGCCTCATTCTGTTGAACGCGAAAATGTTGAAGCCCATAGTAGAACCCGCACAACAGAAGCAGAAGGAGAAGCAAAACAAAGGTATGACGCAGTTTCATTTTCGCATCCTCCGCAACGCGTACACGGCGAGA
>CAZBNU010000187.1:0-8184 GCA_964493075.1 uncultured Nitrospirales bacterium
CATCACCACTCAGGAGTACCCCCCATGAAAGCATTGGTAACAGGCGGCGGCGGATTTCTCGGACGCTATATTGTAGAACAGTTATTGGAACGGGGCGATGAGGTTGTTGTTGCAGCGCGCGGCAACTATCCCGAACTGGTTGCAATGGGCGTAGAACTGGTTCGAGGTGATCTTGCGGATGCCGCAACGGCGCAAAAAGCGTGCGACGGCGTGGACATTGTGTTCCATGTAGCAGCAAAGGCCGGATTATGGGGCGCCTGGGATGATTTTTACCGTCCAAATGTGGTTGCCACAAAAAATCTGCTGGAAGCCTGCAAGACAAAAGGCATTGGCAAATTCGTTTTTACCAGCTCGCCAAGCGTCATTTTCGATAACCAGCCGCATACGGGCTGCGATGAATCCCATCCGTATCCGGAACACTACGAAAGTTTCTATCCCCAGACCAAGGCAATGGCAGAACAACTGGTCATGAAAGCCAACTGCGATGCATTACTAACGGTATCGCTTCGTCCTCATTTGATCTGGGGGCCACGGGACGCCCACATCCTGCCGGGGATCATCGCCCGCGCCAAGGAAGGAAAACTTATCCAAGTAGGTGATGGCACGAACGAGGTGGACATGGTCTATGTGGAAGATGCTGCCCGTGCGCACCTGCAGTCTGCTGATGCCCTAATGCCTGGTTCGCCTCTTGCGGGTAGTGCCTATTTTATCACCCAGGACGAACCAGTCAATCTATGGGGATGGATCGCTGCGTTGCTCACGCACTTGGGATTGCAGCCGCCACAGCGCAACATCTCTCTGGGCACAGCACGCGCAATCGGAGCACTCATGGAATGTGCCTACCGGTGGCTACATCTGCAGGGAGAACCGCGCATGACCAAATTCCTCGCCAGCGAACTCGCTATGAGCCATTACTACGATATTTCACGCGCCAAGAAGGATTTCGACTACCAGCCGCAATTCACCATGGACACCGCACTCGAAAAAACGCTGCCGTGGCTGCAGGAGAATCTGCCTCATCATTAATTTTCGTTGCGTTTACCCCCACAATCTGGAACAACTATGAATGATAAGCAAAAAATGGGGACTGCCCTTGGCGCATATAAGGACTACAAATCACATGTCAGACTTGATGCGCCAGGGCTGTCCCCGCTTTTTTGCGGCTTTGGCACATACGTCCGAAAAAAATCGGGGACAGTTCCGTCGCCCGGCCTTTACGGCGAGGAACCGCCTCGCATGAAATCAGGCCCCCATTATTCCCTCCGTCAATATGTGAAATTGCGACGGGAACAGTCCCCATTTTTTTCTCATGATTGATTTGCGCTCATGTATTAGGTGCCTGTTAGGCAGTAACACTTGACGTACATTTTCTCCGTTACTCAAGATTGGGCTTTCGAATACAGGTATCGTGATTGCCGCGAAAAGTTGACTGTTTTCAGGTGATAATGATACCATGCGCAACATTCACCCCCTTTCTTTTTATAGTGAAAAACAAGGCGTGTCTGGTTGGTGAGACGGCGGTTTACCGTATTTGCCCCAGCGTGCAAACTCCCGGAGGCTGTTATGCACCCCTATCGCACCCATACCTGTGGCGCATTGCGCAAAGAAGATGCAGGAATATCTGTTAAATTATCTGGCTGGGTCCATCGCAAGCGCGACCACGGCGGCGTTATTTTCATTGACCTGCGCGATCACTACGGTTTGACGCAGGTGGTTGTCAACCCTGATGCCCCTTTTTTTACCGAGGTGGAGAAGGTGCGCAACGAGAGTGTCATCACCATTGAAGGTGAGGTTATCAAGCGTACCG
Organism: uncultured Nitrospirales bacterium; assembly: GCA_964493075.1. Taxonomy (GTDB): domain Bacteria; phylum Hydrogenedentota; class Hydrogenedentia; order Hydrogenedentales; family CAITNO01; genus SLFT01. The sequence goes on from CAZBNU010000187.1 coordinate 1,808, forward strand.
AAGACACGGTGAACCCCAACATGGATACCGGTGAAATCGAAGTGGTGGCAAGCAGTTACCTGCTGGAATCACCCTGCGACACCCTTCCCTTCCCTGTCAATCAGGAACTGGAATGTCCGGAAGAAACACGGCTGGGGCATCGCTTCCTGGATTTGCGGCGTGAACGGATGCACAAGAATATCCTGTTGCGTTCGCGCACAGCCGCACTGGTGCGGCAGCATCTGGTGGACCGCGGTTTTGTGGAGTATCACACGCCCATCCTCACCAGTTCCTCGCCGGAAGGCGCACGTGATTATCTCGTGCCAAGCCGCTTGTATGCGGGACAGTTTTACGCGCTGCCCCAGGCACCGCAGCAGTTCAAGCAATTGCTCATGGTGTCGGGTTTCGACAAGTACTTCCAGATTGCGCCGTGTTTCCGCGATGAGGACAGCCGCGCTGACCGCAGTCCGGGCGAGTTCTACCAGATTGATATGGAGATGTCCTATATCACCCAGGACGATCTCTTCGCAGAACTGGAAGTGCTGATGGTGCGCCTCTTCAAGGAACTATCCAACAAGAAAATCGTTGCCGAAGTATTCCCGCGTATTGCGTTCCGCGATTCCATCGAATGGTACGGCACCGATAAGCCGGACATCCGTTTCGACATGAAGATGGTGGACTGCACGGACATCTTTGCTGACTGCGAACTGAAGGTGTTCAGCAGCCAGACCCGTAGTGGTGGTGCGGTGAAAGTGCTGAACGCCAAGGGCGCAGCAGATCAGTCCCGCAAGTTTTTTGACGATATGGAACGGTATGCCAAGTCCGAAGGCGCGAAAGGGCTTGCCTGGCTTGCCCTGCGCGACGGCGAGATGAAGGGGCCCATTGCCAAGTTCATGAGCGATGCCGAGAAACAGGCGCTTGTGGAACGTACAGGCGCAGTGGAAGGCGATGCACTGTTCTTCGGCGCTGGGCCGCGTCCGGAAACCAATGAGTTGCTGGGCAAGGTGCGTCAGACGCTGGGACGTAAACTGGAACTGGTGGACAAAGATGTGGTTGCCTTCTGCTGGATCGTGGATTTCCCCATGTTCGAGCGCAATCCCGATACCGGCTTGATTGAATTCAGCCACAATCCCTTCTCCATGCCCCAGGGCGGCATGGACGCGCTTCTCAACAAAGACCCGCTCGATGTGCTGGCCTATCAGTATGACATCGTGTGCAACGGTATTGAGTTGTCTTCCGGTGCAATTCGTAATCACCGTCCGGAAGTGATGCTCAAAGCCTTTGACATTGCGGGCTACAACGAAGAGACGGTCACATCCAAATTTCCGGCGTTGTGGAAAGCGTTTCATTACGGCGCCCCTCCTCACGGAGGCATCGCACCGGGACTGGACCGCATCATCATGCTGCTGGCAGATGAACCGAATATCCGCGAGATTATCGCGTTCCCGTTGAACCAGCGTGCCCAGGACCTGCTTATGGGCGCACCCAACACGGTGGAACAACGTCAACTCGACGAACTGCATATTGAAGTGGTGATGCCGCCGGAAACTGAAGGATAGGGTTTAGGGTCTAGCACCCTACCCCCTAATCTATCATGAACGCAATTGAAACAGATTTACAATTCCTCTGCGGAGAACTTGAGGACCGTCAGCCTCAGACGGATGAGGAGAAGCGTGCCGCACAGTATGTGACGGATCGGCTGGCAGCCTCTCTGGATAATGCCCACCGTGTGGATTTTGATGCTATCGGCAACTATCGCCTGATGTTTGCTGCCTATTGCGGTGAGTTTGCGTTTATCAGTCTGCTGGCCATGTGGTGGCCGACGGTTGCGTTCTTTTACGGTCTGACCATCTTCCTTGCTTATATGGCGGAGTTGATGGGGTATCCCATATTTTCCCGTTTCCTCCCCCATTATGAATCTTCCAGTGCGGTGGGGCTTAGCGACGCTCATGACGCCTCCTGTTTTCTTGTGTTCACGGCCTATCTGGATACAGACGATAACCCGTTTTCCAGGGTGGAGGCGAAACTCACGCAGTATTGTCTGCACTATCTTGTTATCCTTTGCATGGTGTTTGTATTGGCTACTTGCGGTATTGATGCTCTCGGATCGTTCACACATCAGGTGAATCCCTATACCTGGTGGATGCGCTGGGTGGGGTTTGGTATTTTTTTATTACTTTCCCTGACCGGTTTCTTGCGGTCGCTGGCGGTACGGCAGAACCGGGGCGCGAATAATAATGCCTCGGGGGTGGCGGCGCTGTTATGCATTGCCGATCAGATGCGCGCTAATCCCATTAAGAACACTACCGTGTTGTTTTACGCCGCCGGAAGTCATCATGCTGGCATGGAAGGAATGAGAACCATGCTTAAAGAGAATCCCGGTATGGCGGATAATACTTACCTTATCAATATTGATGGGGTGGGGGCGGGACAACTTTGTTACACGCGCGCCGAGGGTATACTGCATCGGATGCCCTGTGCCCCGGAACTGGTTGCCATAGCGGCGCACCATGGAGAAAACTACCAGGCTACGGCGGCAAGCCCGCATAACCGTCGAACAAATGCGTATCTGCCGCTCATGCAGGGCATTCCGTCCATTTCCATTGTGGGGCTTCAAAAAGATGGGTTGCCCGCCCATTTTGGAAGCGATAACGATGTGTTGAATAATGTGGATGTGGACGCGATAGCCAGCGCGGCAGCGTTTGCTGAATTTATCGGACGTGAAGCGGCGAGCCGCCATCTTGCCATTGAGGGACTCAACGACAATGCCTGATGGAATTGCGATAATAGTGGGGGAACGGCCTTTTACGGCCCTGTCAGGCACGACACTGTTTGGCTTGCGCCAACAGATGCGCCCCAATGCGGATATTGTTGTCTGCAATGGTGCGCCGGTTTCGGAAGATCGCATACTGGAAGAAGGCGACGAAGTGGTGTTTATCTGCCGGGGTGAAATGCCGCCACCTGAAGACTTGGAAGCGCTTATGGTGGCGCGGCATACACCGGGAATACATCAGAAACTGAAGTCGGCGTGTGTAGGCATTGCCGGGCTGGGCGGCCTTGGTTCCAACATTGCCGTTGCCCTTGCCCGCATTGGAGTAGGGCGACTAATACTCGTGGATTTCGATGTAGTGGAGCCGAGCAACCTGAACCGGCAACACTATTTTGTGGACCAGATCGGCATGCTTAAACCAGAGGCGTTACACGCCACACTGAAACGGGTAAATCCGCACATTGCCATTGAGACCCACCCGGTGCGTCTTGTCCCTGTGAACATTCAAAAGATATTTGCCAGCGTAGACGTTCTTGCAGAAGCCTTTGACCGGGCGGAAGAAAAGGCAATGCTGATTGAAACTACCATCAAAGTGTTTCCAAACACACCGGTAGTAGCCGCATCAGGACTGGCCGGATATGACAGTGCCAATCAGATACAGACCCGAAAGGTGCGGCATAACCTGTATGTCTGTGGTGACGGTGAATCTGCAGCACGTCCAGGTCATGGGCTGATGGCGCCCCGTGTCGGTGTGGCAGCGCATCACCAGGCCAATGCCATCATGCGGCTGCTCCTGGGTGAAAAAGAAGTCTGATCCCCATCTTCTTGTCCTACTCTGTGTTAGTCCGTGTCAGTCCTACTGCCGGGCGCTCATGAAACCCCACCGCCAGCCAGAACGCCACAATAGCGCACAAAACAGCAGGCACTAGCCAGAACTTCTGGTAGTCCACGAGACCTGTCGCCGGATCCGTCAGCCATTGCGCCGTATAGCCTGCGCTCAAGAACCCGGCAAGGGTTCCTGCCCCGGCAATCATAATGGTCAACACCTGTTGTGCCCCTGCGCGGTTGGAACGGGAACTGTGGGATTCCACATACAGGTAGGCAGAGATAAAAAAGAAAGCAAAACAGAATCCATGCAAGGCAATGCCGCCTATTGTCATGACGGCGCCTCCGGAAAAAGCGAACATGATCATACGCAACCCTTGCGCCAATACACCGATGAGCATGGCGGTTTTGATGCTGATGCGGGTAAGACACCAGCCCATGGCGCCCATGACGACTACTTCCGATGCCTGGCCGATACTCATGCCAGGCATGACGGAAGTTGTTTGAAAACCGGTCTGACTCATGAAAGGACTCATGCCGAAATAATAGAACTGGTGACAGGCGCTGTTCAGGAAGGTGAGCAGACACAGCAGCAGCATGTCCCGACGGCAGAACAATCGCAGTACTTCGCTGTAAGGGATTCTAGTTGTTGTATCGCCTTCCTGGGGGGCTGGCTTAAAGGTGAGTGCGTAGCCCGCCAGCATCAAAGACGCCAGCGCCGACACGGGCAGCGCATGGGGAAGCCGCGCCCCCGCCACCCCGCCGCGCATCCAGAAATACCCGAATGCCCAGCCTACAGCCACCCATCCGACTGTTCCCCATAAGCGAATGCCGGTAAAATTTCGGCGTGGGTCTTTGATGTGATGGAGCGCAACAGCATTGGTCAGGCCCAGCGTCGGTGTAAAGCAGACCCCGTAAAGAGTGTATACCAACACAAAGACAGGAAACGTTTCTACCCGCGTCAGCGTAACCATGAGTATGCCGCAGGCGATGTGACACAGCGCCAGCAACCGCTCCGCGCTTATGAACCGGTCGGCAATGTGGGACGCCACCAGGGGCGCGAAAATAGCCGCCAGCGCGGGCATGGCCATAATGATGCCCGCCTGATAGGATTCAAAGTTGAGGTAATCCTTCAGGTACAGGCTTAGGATGGGCACAGTTGCCCCTGGCACCAGGTATTCCAGGAACATCATAATAGAGAGGCGGTATTTTAAGGCACGTTTCAACGGCCGAGTTTCCTTGTATATCGGGTTAACTACGAAATAGGTTTTTGCGCCTACTGCTGGCGCGTTTTGAGCGCTTCGAGTAGCGCCTCAGGGTCTGCTTTGATATCAACGGTGAGATTCAGATTTTCACTTTCGAGTTTCGCATAACCCGTAATGCGATTGTCTTCCAAACCGAGAATCAGGCGTGCTTCGTCGAATTTGCGCTGTTCATCCTCGCCGATAACCGATTGCAGTACACGGGTCATCTGTCGCCCGCCGGTCATCTCATCCACATATTGACGCATAAGCAACTGTTCGACCATATCACGATTCATGCTAAAGCCATCACTGGCGGTGAGGTTCACATCCAGCGCGAGCAATTGTTTTGTGTTAAATTCCGATTTGAATGTGCCGTTAACGCTGCCCGTTAGCATCAGAGAGGGCGGCTCAAACTCACTGGTGAATATGCTGAGATCAAGGTTTTGCACTTCACCGGATACGGCAATGGAAAATTCCGTGCCGATTATATTTACCGATGCACGGGCAACGACGCCGCCGCCAAACAATTCAAAATTTACATCCTCCAAAATAATGCCCTGTTCTCCGAGCAGGATGTTGCCCCTGGTTTTTCTAAGTTTTGAACCGCCCACCGTTAGTTCTTCAATTTGAATTTGCCCTTTGTCTTCTGGAGTTGCGGGAAGTGTTGCAAAACCTTTCGCTGTCAAGCCCTGAATATCTGCTAATTTTTCCGGGAGCATTAGGTGCGCTGCGTTGCATTCATAAATGATTTTGCCGCCAATAGCATCCTTGCCATAGACAAAATCTTCAACGGAAATCATTATTTGGCCTTCGGCGTCGTTGAGGAACTGTTTGGCCACCAACAGCGAGAAATCAGACTCCAAAGAAATTGAAGAGGTGGTGATGGTACGTTCAGGGGTTATATGAACGATATCTGCGGTTATTGTTGTGCCTTCGCCTACTGTTATCCGTGACGGCCCTGCACTGATGGTGAAGTCTGTCATGTCTAAATGTACAGGAGACTGGATGTAAAGTTCCTCGCCATAGGGTAATGAAAGGTCGCCATAGCCAAGGGCCTCAGATTTTATGTGTAAGGGGTTGACAGTGATCTGCTGCCAATCGGCGAGGAGGAGTTTTCCCCCAGCAGTGATATCGCCCCATAAGTCGTCATACCCGAAGGCGCTGGCGACAGAGGTTAAGGCAATAGAACTGTCAAACTCTGATGTTATCCGGCTCTTTTCTATGTCGTATTGGAAAACTGCAACATTGACCTCGGCGCTTTCCGCGAGCTTTAACGTGCCTGTAGCGTTGAGTATTGAGAAGTCCTGTTCGAGAATACCTTTGCAATCAAGCGTCAATGCGCCGAGTGCTTGCGGAAGGGCCCAGTTGCCATAGGCAGGGTCAGCGGCTTCTGCATCCACCTGAAAATCAAAATCGTTGTCGCCGTTAATGGAGAATGAAGTTTTACCGGTGAGATTACTTTTTATCCGCTTGAGTGCTTCCCAGGGGAGGCAGGAAAAAACATCAGAGGCGGCTACAGAATCCACGGAAAACATTGCGCTAAGCGTATCCTGCATTTT
>CAZBNU010000188.1:0-8146 GCA_964493075.1 uncultured Nitrospirales bacterium
ACATCGAGGAAGTTGCTCACATGATCGGAAAGCAGCATGGACGGACCGGTGAGGTTTTCGATGAGCAGGCGGGTTTCCTGCAAGGCTTCGTGGGCGGACAACAGATGCAGATGCCCCTCGCGCCAGCGGTCGTGCCACGGGGTTCCCGGCATGGGCACCCAGGTGCGTAGGCGTATGAAGTTCGGCGGACTTTGGTTGAGTACAGCAGCGCTGCCCAGTGCGTGTTCGCGCCAGCGTTCAGTGCCGGCAACCCCCACCATCAGGTATACGGACAGTTCCATGCCCGCAGCCCGCACATGGTTATATGCGATAACGGCTTCTTCGGGGGTGACGCCCTTGTTAATAGCGGCCAGGGTTTCCGCATCGCCGGATTCAAGACCGGAGTGCACCCGCGTAATTCCCGCAGTGGCGATGGCCTGCCATTCTTCCTGCGATTTCTTCGCGAGAAATTTCGCGGAACCGTACACGGTGATACGTTCGAGATGGGGGAATCGTGCCTGTGCCGCCTCGCCAATGGCCACCAGCCGTGCCGTGCTCAATGCTGCCGAGTTGCCGTCCGCCAGAAAAATGGTGCGCACGTGGGGGCCATAGGCAGCAACCGCCATATCCAAATCTTCAATGATATCCTTCGTGGGGCGTGCCCGGAATTGTTTGTCGCGATACATGCAACAAAAGGCACAGGCATTGTGCGGACAACCAATGGTTGCCTGAATAATGAGTGAATTGGCCTCACTCGGCGGCCGGTATACAGTTCCTTCGTAACGCATGGAGGTATTGTAACGCATTTGTATATGAAACGCAGAGGCGCAGAGCGTAGCAGAGGTGCGCAGAGAGATAATGCTTCAGAGAAATCCAAATCGGAATCGGAATCGGAATCCTCACAAAAAAACGGTTGTTGCAAGCCGCCCGCGTTATTGGTTACCCTGTAAGGAAGGCTTTCCAACAACATACGAGGTATTTACATGAATCAGGAAAAAAGCAAAGGCAGTTGTGTTACGCGGCGTGATTTTCTGCGTTGTTCTGCGGCGGTGGCGGGGGTTGCTTCGCTGCATGCGCCGGGAACTTTCGCCGAAACGCCTGACAAGCCGAATATCCTGTTTATTATGACGGACCAGCAGACGGCATCTGCCATGAGTTGCGCGGGTAATCCGTATCTGCGCACCCCGGCGTTGGATGCGCTGGCGGCGCGTGGGGTTCGTTTTGAACGCGCTTATGTGACACAGCCGCTGTGCATGCCCTGCCGTTCCAGTCTGCAGACCGGTCTTTATCCCCATGAAAACGGCGTGGTCTGCAACGGCCTTGATATTCAGGGGGATTTTCCCATGTTGGGTACGATGATGGCTGACGCGGGCTATGAAAACACCTACATCGGCAAATGGCATGTGGGCGCCTCCTTCGAGAAGGCTGGCTATACGGGTGAGGCATCGGATTTCCGGCCAGACCACAAGAAGACCGCCGCGGCCTTGTCCTTCCTGAAGCGTAAGCATAAGGAACCCTTTTTCCTGACTGTTTCTTTCATGAACCCCCACAACGTATGCCAACTTGCACGGGGCCAGGAACTGCCCGACGGGCCCATCCCAGAACCACCAAAGAATCCTGACGACCTGCCGCCGTTGCCGGATAACTTTGCCATTCCGGAAAATGAACCCTCCGCTATTCGCAAGGTCAAGCAGAGCATTCCTGAACACTATCCGACCCGCGACTGGGGCGAACTGGAATGGCGTCAGTACCTGTGGGGCTATTACCGGCTGGTGGAGAAGGTGGATGCGGAAATCGGGCGCGTCCTTGATGCGCTTGCGGCAAGTGATTATGCGGACAATACGGTGGTGGCGTTTGTGAGCGATCACGGCGAAGGGATTGCCATGCACCACTGGAACCAGAAGCAGGCGCTGTATGACCAATGCACGCGGGTGCCGCTGATACTCGCAGGGCCGGGCATCCAACAGGGAAAGACTTCTGCCGTGTTGGCTTCCACGGCCCTCGACATTCCCCAGACACTGCTGGATATTGCAGGGGCGCCGGCACCTGATTCCATGCGCGGACTGTCCTTGCGGGCATTGGCTTCAGGCGCCACCGAGTCGCTGGATCGGGACTATGTGGTTGCTGAAACGGTGTTCGCACGCAATACCGATTTGCTCGGGCTTCGGGGGCGCATGCTCCGTTCGGAACAGTACAAGTATTGCGTTTACGATGTGGGCGAAAATCGTGAGCAGTTGTTCGACATGACTGTTGACCCGGGGGAAACCAACAATCTCGCTGTGCAGGCGGACTATGCGGAGCTGCTGAACCAGCAGCGAGCCACCCTGGCGCAGTGGGCGGCAGCAACAAAGGACAATGATTTTCCATACGTGAGTGTTGCGACGTAACTACCATACCAGTATCAAGGTTATTATTTTATGACATCACAGGCAATCACCCGAAGATCCTTTTTACAGCAGACTGCTGCACTTGGTCTGTGCGCTGCAGGCGTTGGTGCCAATACCGACGGGGCAACGACGAAAAAACAGAATGTCCTGTTCATCTGTGTGGATGATCTGCGACCACAGCTGCCCTGCTACGGGAAGGATTTCATGGTGACGCCGAATCTGGACCGGCTGGCGACGGAGGGCGTCGTATTCCAGCGGCACTACTGTTCCGTGCCCACCTGCGGCGCGTCCCGATGCAGCATGCTCACGGGAATGCACCCGCGCACGACACAGGCCACGACCAACAGTGCCTTTGAGGGTCTTCCGCGAAAGGAGAATGGGCAGGCAAACTCGTTGCCGGACTTGTTCCGCAGGAACGGGTATACGACAGTCAGCGTCGGCAAAGTCAGCCACAGCCCCAATGGTCGCCGCTGTCACCAGCCATCAGGCCGTTTTGATACCGATGGGAACATGATCTATTCCGGGCTGGACGACCGGGAGCCGGAACTGCCCTTTGCCTGGGATAGGGTCTATGGTCCCACCGATAAATGGGGCGATTCCTGGTCTGCCTTTTTCGGGTACGATGGCGGCAAGACGCGCAGTTACACCAAAGACAAATCCCCCGCTTGTGAAGCCGCCGATGTGCCCGACACGGGCTACCCGGATGGCCTGATTGCAGAGGACGCCATCAAGGAACTGAATGCGCTGAAGGACAATCCCTTCTTCCTGGCGGTCGGGTTCTACAAGCCCCATCTGCCGTTCTGTGCCCCGAAAAAGTATTGGGACTTGTATGATCGTGATGCCATTCCGCTGCCGGAACATCCTGACCCGCCGGAGAATGTAGACCTCACGATCAGCCTGCACGAAAACGGGGAGTTGACCGGACGCTATGCCTCACTCAAGGATCCACGGGAAGCCACGGAGGACAAAGCGCGTTTTCTTCGGCACGGCTATTTTGCCTGTGTCAGTTATGTGGACGCCCAGATTGGCAAGGTGCTGGACGAACTCGACCGGCTTGGTCTGCGGGACAACACCATCGTGGTTGTGTGGGGCGACCACGGCTGGCACCTTGGTGATTTGCACGTGTGGGGCAAGCATACCACCTTCGACTTCTCTCTACGCAGTACACTGCTTATGTCCCTGCCTGACAGTAACGCCAGGGGCAGGCAGGTCACGGCGCCGGTGGAATCGGTGGACCTTTATCCCACCCTGGCGGCGTACTGCGGGTTAGGGGCGCCGGACGGTCTGGACGGCATTTCGTTGCGATCCGTTCTTGAAGAGGATGCGCCTGTCGATAAACAAGGCGCCCGCGGCTATTGGCGACGGGGCAAGCGTACTGCCAGAACAGTGCGCACCCAGGACTATCGCATTGTGGAATGGAAGGACGAAAGGGGCAAGGTCATTCAGGTGGAATTATACGACCACAAAACCGACCCCGACGAAACCATTAATGTCGCCGCCGCCCATCCGGACACTGTAACTGCGCTCCTGGAAGTCCTTCACACCAACCGCCTCTGAGCACATCGGATCGGGGGGTATCCCTACCCCCGTACTGGCGGTCATGACGGGGGACGGGGTGGACAGGGTGGACGGGGTGGACGGAGGGTTGCTTGCTGGTGTTGGGAGGTATTTTGTGATTTTGTAGGCGAGTACTTTCAAACTACATTTCTGTTGTTTTGTCTGAAATTCCCACTATATCGTAGGAATGGGTTTCCTGGTGATGCGTGGGCGTTTAAGCGGTAGCTGGGTTCCGGTTATTTTATTTTTGTGGTTGCTCATGGTCATCAGGCTGGCGAAAATCCTATCTGCAATAGTACCAACAGATTAAAGAATGGGCATCTGTTGTGGATCGCTACACCGCCGGGATGGTTCCCGTATTGTGTCTGATTTGGCATACATATTGCTTTGTTGAGGATAATGTACGCATTGGCAGTGTTCAGGGCGTACATGCCCCCTTGGTTTCATAGCGGGCCTCAACGATAGCGTCGGTGAAGTAAAAATTGCTATGGCCAGTTGCTCTTGATATGCTTTTGCATTAATCCCAGGCGTTGAAGCGTTTGTTGGAAACGCGACGTCTTTCAGGAGCAACCCCAGCCATACAGGAGGTCGTACAGTGAAAAAAGTAGAAGCGATAATCAAGCCATTCAAACTGGAAGAGGTGAAGGAAGCCCTTGCCAAGGTTGGCATACAGGGACTTACCGTTTCGGAAGTGAAGGGGTTCGGTCGCCAGAAGGGTCACAAGGAATTGTACCGCGGCGCCGAATACGTGGTGGAGTTTCTGCCCAAGGTGAAGTTGGAGATTGTGGTGCGGGACGATGTGCTTGAGGCGGTGGTGAAGGCGATAGTGGAAACGGCGAGCACAGGCCGCATCGGCGATGGCAAGATATTTGTTCTTCCTGTGGAAGAGGCGATTCGCATACGGACGGGTGAGACAGGCGAAGCCACCCTGGGTTAGCGGTCGTTTTTTTGCAGGACGAACTGGAAGATGTAAGCACATAGGCAGGCATGTCGTGTGTGAGTCCCAAGCGTCGGAAGCGCGAAAGCAGGACTGAGGCATGCCGGTTGATTTATGAGCATAGCGCAACAATAGAAAAGGAAAAGAGTATGCACAAAGAAAGCAGTCCCAAAGACGTCCTGCAGGTAATTAAAGAGAAGTCTGTAAAGTTCATTGACTTCCGGTTCATGGATTTTCCGGGTCTTCAACAGCACTTCACCATTCCGGTGAGTGAAATCAGTGAGAGCACCTTCGAAGAGGGGCTTGGTTTTGATGGTTCCAGTATTCGCGGGTGGCAGGCTATCAACGAGAGCGACATGCTTGTGATGCCTGATGCGCGCACGGCGACCCTGGATCCCTTTTCCGAGATTGCCACGCTGATTCTGTACTGCAACATTCTGGATCCCATCACCAAGGAACGGTACAGCCGCGACCCGCGTAACATCGCCCAGAAAGCGGAGAATTACCTGCTTTCCACCGGTTTGGCGGACACGTGCTTTGTGGGTCCGGAAGCGGAGTTTTTCATTTTTGATGAAATCCGTTTTGATCAGAAGCCGAACTGCGGTTATTACTTCATTGACAGCGATGAGGCTATCTGGAACAGCGGTCGCGAGGAAAACCCGAATCTCGGGTATAAGCTGCGCCACAAGGAAGGTTATTTTCCTGTGCCGCCGGGCGATGCCCAGCACAACTTGCGCCAGGAAATGGTTGCCGAGATGCTTGAAGCGGGTCTGCACGTGGAGTGTCACCACCATGAAGTGGCTACGGCAGGGCAGGCGGAGATTGATCTTCGGTTTGCGCCGCTCACCAATATGGCGGACCAGCTGACCTTATTCAAATACATCATCAAGAACGTAGCCAAGCGAAACGGCAAGACGGTAACCTTTATGCCAAAGCCGGTGTTCACTGATAACGGTTCCGGGATGCATGTACACCTTTCCCTGTGGAAAGAAGGAAAGCCTTTGTTTGCGGGTAACAAGTATGCCGGATTGAGCCAGGAAGCCCTGTGGTTTATTGGCGGCCTGTTGCAGCATGCCCCGGCGCTGGTAGCGCTGACCAACCCGACCACCAACAGTTACAAGCGGCTGGTGCCCGGTTATGAAGCGCCGGTGAATATTGCCTACTCGGCGCGCAACCGCAGCGCCTGTGCGCGTATTCCCATGTATAGTGCCAGTCCGAAAGCCAAGCGTGTTGAATTCCGCGTACCCGACCCGTCCTGCAACCCCTACTTAGCGTTTTCCGCGTTGTTGATGGCGGGTCTGGACGGGATTCAGAACAAGATTGATCCGGGCGAGCCGATGGACAAGGATCTGTACGATCTGCCGCCGGAAGAAAAGGCAAAAATTCCGCAGGTTCCCGGCAGTCTGGGCCAGGCACTCAAAGCGCTGGAGAATGACTACGAATTCCTGACCAAGAACGATGTGTTCACGGAAGACGCCTTGGAAATGTGGATTCGTTACAAGCGGGTCAATGAAGTGGAAGCGCTGAATCTGCGTCCCCATCCCTACGAATTCTACATGTACTACGACATTTAATCTGATTGCATTGTAATTTCACGGGCCGGTCATTTCTGCTGTGTGCAGGGTGACCGGCCCACTCCGTTTGCATTCCTTTGGCGGATGTGCTTATAATCCGTGTGTCGGTTCGTCAGCATAATGGTTATGCTGATGCGAAGAGGGAACCCGGTGTGATTCCGGGACTGCCCCGCAGCGGTAATCAGGAACGAACAGCCACCCGTTGTGAATGATTCACAATGGCGAACGCACTGGTTTCAATGTGTGAAGCTGGGAAGCGGTGCCTAGTAGGAAATCTGCCAGATATCTGGCCGTAACGCCTGTAAGTCCGAAGACCTGCCGATGTGAACTGTTGGTCGTCTGTTGTCCAAAGAAGCTGATAAAGCGAAGTCAGCCTTTGTGGCGGCAGGGCGTCCTACAACGAAACGAGGGTTTCATCATGAACGTATTCCTTTCTTCCCGCAGTGTTTTCCTCTCTCTTTGTGTTATCGTGCTTCTAACGGCTCCTGCCGCTCTGGCACAACCCGCCGGATTGAATGGCGCGACCATTCAGCCTTATTTCAGCTTTCCTGTTGCGGAAAATGCCGCCCTGGTCAGTTTCGACTGGGACGCTTCGGACACCCTGCACTATACGGTGGGCGATCCCAGTTATAATTTAAAGCAAGAAGTCTATAAAACTGCAACGCCAGATGACATCCAAGTGTACAGCGCTAACGATGTGTTTGTGGGCTCACGGCTAACCTGTATTGGCGATTATATGTACTTTAATGACGGTGCCAATTGGGACCGTTATGTATTTAATTACTTTCTGTATCCTGCTGCCACGGCGGATACACCAACAGCATTGCTGACAGACCCTTACGGCGCAAGCCTATGGGGGCTTGCCACCCGCAATGCCGGTGAATTCTTTGCCTCTGGAAGTGTGGGATCAGATGCTGCCCTGTATTACAACACCTTGGATGCTTCCGGCGGTTTATCAGGAACACTAACCAAATTTGGCGACATCGGCGGCGAGGTACCCGGGCCAATTACCTTTGACGGCGCGGGCAATCTGTTTTACGCCCCGGGCTATGTGGGCAGTGGCACCGTCAACATCTATCGTTGGAATGCTGCGACAGTGGCTGCGGCGTTGGCAGATCCGGTTGCGAATGGGTTGACAGGGGCAGGCAATGAGTGGGCAATAATCCCCCCACCATATATAGGCGCTACAGGTATGGCAACAGACAGTGCAGGTAACCTCTATGTGACCGCCAGCAGTTTTACTGAACCTGGCCAATTGTTGTTTTACAACGCTGCTACCGCCGCCATGTCGCCTGTAGTGCAATATGCAAACCGTCTAGAAACGGTGCGCTTCAAGGATGGCTCCATTTATTTCAGTTGTGCAGACGGTGTATTTGAGTTCCCCCTGCCGCAGGTTACTATTGGAACAGATTCCACGGAAGTGCATGTGCAGGCAGGAGAAACGGCGCTATTTTCCGTAGCGTCCATTGGCGGCATTGCCCCCATATCCTACCAGTGGTATCGCGTTACCGAGGACAAGGCGATTGTGCCTGTTGGCGGCAATATGGCAAGCTATTCCATGACGGCACAGCAGGTAGACGATGGCGCGGAGTTTTACTGTGTGGTCACCGATGCTACCGGTCCCGTGGAATCGCCACACTTTATCCTGTTTATCGATCCGCCTGTTCCTGTCGGCAGTCCTGCAGCGCTTATTATTTGTGTGCTGTTGCTTG
>CAZBNU010000189.1:0-8051 GCA_964493075.1 uncultured Nitrospirales bacterium
TTTGTTGCTGCGGCAGCGTGTTGTACCGTTTACGGTGCTGATATTGAAATTGTGGCCCATCGCGGCGCCAACCATCTTGCTCCGGAGAATACCCGTGCTGCTGCGCAGGCGTGCATAGATCTGGGCATTCATTATGTGGAGGTGGATGTGCGCATGAGCAAGGACGGTGTCTTTTACATCATGCACGATAGCGAAGTGGATCGCACCACTGACGGGACAGGTGTCCTGTCGGAAATGGATGCAGCGGCCATTGACGCTCTGGATGCTGGCAGTTGGTTTTCTCCTGAATTCAAGGGTGAACCCGTACCTCGGCTAAAGGAATACTTGGAATGGATTAAAGGCAAGGCCAAAGTCTATTTCGATGTTAAAGGCGGGGATATGGAGAAACTGGTGGCACTCGTCCATGAAACAGGTTTTGAAAAGGACTGTTTTTTCTGGTTCGGCGACAACATACTGCTTAAAGAATTCCGTTCTTACGGCAAAGACCTGCAGTTGAAGATTAATGCTTACAAGCCGAAAGCGGTTGAACACGCGGTTAAGCATTACGGTGCATCCATTGTGGAGATGCCTCTGTCGTCGCTTACGGAAGAATTTATAGCGACATGCCGAAAGCATAACCTGCGCATGATGGTTTATGAAAAGATTGACACCGAAGAAGTATATCGGCAGATTCTGGCTTCTGATGCGGATATGGTGAACCTGGACAAGCCGGAACTTTTTGTGAAGGTGCGGGACGCCGGAAAAGCGTCACACAAGTAATGCCACCGTCAGCCGAAGGACTAAATTAAGTTCGGACATGTGACTCGGTGGATTCCGGTCTTTTTCGGGCGAATTGATTATGCAATGAAGGCGCTATATGTACGGTGTTGGTTATGATTAATACAACCTCCATCTGCATATTCGCCCGAAAAAACCGGAATGACGATCGTTTTGTTTTATTGGGATTTATTCACAGATTGCGGGCATCGCCTGCATTGGTTTCGTGTTGAAGGAATTGGAGGAGAATGTAATGTCAGAAAAAGATTTGAAGGCCATGTATCGCACACGCACGGAGGGCCAGTTTCCGGATGGATTGGAAATATTGGGACGCGCCTACAGTAAGGTGGATGATCTGAGGTATGGCACGAACCCCCATCAGCCTGCGGCATTCTACCGACCTGCCGATGGTACGGGGTTGGTGCTTGGCGCTTATACCATGCTGAAGACCGGCAAGAGCGGCCTGTCCCAGACCAATCTGGAAGACATGCACCACGCCATTGGGATTCTGAAATATATGGAACGGCCGTCATGCGCCGTGATGAAGCACTGCAATCCTTCCGGCGCGGCGATACAACAGGAAGGCATGTCGCTGGTGGACGTGTATCAGCGTGCGCGTGATGCGGACGCACAGGCGGCTTTCGGCAGTGTGGTGGCGTTCAATGTGGAAGTGGATGAAGCCACTGCTGCGGAAATTATGGAGACCATTGTGGAGGGCGTTGTGGCGCCGGGATTTTCTGATGCGGCGCTTGCGGTGTTCAACGACCATGCGCGTTTTAAGCGCAACAAAGACATCCGCATTGTGCGCACGCCAGACATGAACACGCTGCCCAAGTATACGGAAGACACGATCAATTCCTGGGAGATTAAGGTCTTCGATGATGGTTCTGTTGTGTTGGCGCAACCCTATCTATCGCGCATGAAATCGGTGGACGATTTTGTGCCTGCCTATAACGACCACCCGAAGAAGGGACGCATGGACATTGGGCGCAAGCCTTCCGCACAGGAACTGGACGACCTGCTTTTTGCGTGGCGGGTGAATCTGCATGTGCGTTCCAACGGTGTTGTGATTGTGCGTAACGGCCAGACACTCGCCGTTGGTACGGGCGAACAGGATCGTGTGGGCGCGGTGCAGCAGGCGGTACACAAGGCGCAATCCAAATATAAGGGCGGCGAGTCGCTGCAAGGGGCAGTCATGGCGTCGGATGGATTCTTCCCCTTCCGCGATGCGGTGGACGCTGCGACGGATGCGGGCATCACCGCGCTGGCGCAACCTGGCGGCAGCGTGAACGATTACGATGCCATTGCTGCGTGCAACGAAAAGCAGGCCACCATGGTGTTTACTTTGGAACGGTGCTTCTCACACCACTGATCGCTACATTATCACTCAAAAAAAATCGCCCTGTGCTTCATCATACTGGGTATGAGGCACAGGGTGAGTCGTTTTCATCGAGGCACTGCCGGTCGCGTTTCCCCCCGCAAGCCGCATAGGGCTTTATGGGGAGAAACACAACCCGCATCAGCACATCTTGAAAACGCGTTTGTTACGCCATAAAACGGGCCGATGCCAAAAGCAGTGTTGCGCGTTGACTGCGCAAGCCGTTGCACTATTTCTTCTTTGCGGCGGCTTTCTTCGCAGGCGCTTTTTTCGCGGCTGGCTTTTTCACGGCAGCTTTTTTCGCCGGGGCTTTTTTCGCTACGGCTTTCTTCGCTACGGCTTTTTTCGCGGCTGGTTTCTTGACGGCAGCCTTCTTCACTGCGGCTTTTTTCGCCGGGGCTTTTTTCGCTACGGGCTTCTTTACTGCAGCCTTTTTCGCCGGGGCTTTTTTCGCTACGGCTTTTTTCGCTACCGGCTTCTTGGCGGCGGCTTTCTTGACGGCTGGCTTCTTCGCAGCGACCTTCTTCTTTGCTACTGGTTTCTTTGCAGCAGCTTTCTTCTTTTCGGCCATTTCGTTTCTCCTTTTTTTGTTACGGCCTTCTCCCACGTGGTCAATAATTCGGCGCATCCACGACGTGTTCGTGAACGCCCGTGGCGTCCTCTGTCCGAGGGACAGATAACACCAGCAACAGGCATGGGCCTGTTAGCGTCGAACAATAACCCTTGCGCATAGGACATGGACGAACAATGCAGACAACTTCCCCTGCAACTGGTCTCCACTTCCTGATTCAACTGAAACGCCCGACATCATTTCTGATCTCAGGCGCAAAAAACACGTAACGCTGAATGTCGCGACACCGCGATGAAACATCCATCGAATATATTCATAACCACTATTCTTGCCGTACGCATGTTGAAGTCACTCACAACAAATAACCCCGCCTGGAAACGACGACACACCATGCAGAAAATCATTGCGCTTAATACCATAAGTGTTCCGCACAGCAACCATAAACCTGGCATCAACGACGCCCTCCCCGGCGACGCGCCTTCCGCCTTATCATTCTGAATCTTACGTTGAATACCCAACGCCTCATTCGGCCTTTACCTTTTTAGTTACAGGCATGTTTGCCCGCTTCCTTAGGGTCACACAAAAACATCCTACTTACTTGTACCAGACTTTGTCGCAAAATACAAATAAATTTTACACATAATGCATCCACAAAATAAATTTTTTTGCCATACAAAAAAAATGTGTTTCATTCAACTTCTACAATAATAATATCATCAATCAACAGCACGCGCAACTTTCATAACAAAAAAGTTTTTCTTGTCGTTGCCGTTGTTAGATTTTGATCACTTTTCCTCTGCTGTACAAGCGATAGGCCAGCAGATAACAGGCGGCATAGACCAGCGAAAAACTTGCCAACGCACACACGACAGATGCGCTACACCCTTCATAAAAATGAACGGGGATCCGGACAAGCAATACGAGCAGGGCCTGCAGCAGATACAGCACCAGCGGGTTTCTGCCCAACGCGGTAAGGTGCGGCAACACAACGCCAAACCGCTCGCACAGTACATAGAAAAACAATACCGTCATAAAACACAACCCGGTCGCATAGACAGGGTAAGGTGCTGTCATGGCAAATTGCGAGAAGGGCCAGAACGCCTTCGCGCTCCCCCATTCCATGCGCAACAGCCAACCACACGCGCAGAGTATACCCGACATCAGTATGAAGATAACGAACATGTGTCGTCGCTTCATGAAGAAGATGCAATCGGCGGCAAAGGTTCCCATCAACAAAATGAATACCCAGCTTAACGGCCCTAAAGGACCACCGTTGATGCTGTGGCTAAGGAGCCATTCGCCATAGGGGGTGCATGAAAAGAGCAGTTGAAATAACGCGAGATAGACACCGGCCGCCATCAAACGCAACGCTGAGCCCGCGTGCATGAAAGGCAGCGCAAGCACTCCTGACATGCCAATGTCCATTAGGGCATCCCATATACCGACACGCAGACTGAAGCCGCCGTAAAGCAGTCCGAGCCCCATGAGGATACAGTAACGCTTGACTGCACGTTTGCGTGCGACAGGCAATCCTTGCGTTCGGACTGTCTTAAGAAAGGACATGCGGAAACCGATTCCAACGACAAACATAAACATGGGCGCAATATGATCGGCGTAAGAGAACCCCTCATGGTGATGCTTCAGCATCCAGGGCATACATGAAAATATCCCAAGCACGTTTACCAGAATCATGCCGAAAATGGCATAGCCCCGGCATTGGTCAATAAACGTGTAGCGGGGTGTCGCCGCAGAAGGCGTTTTATTATCGTCTTCGGGGCTGTTCATTCTTGCTTCGCACCTCTTGCGTTAGATAGCGCCTTGTCCAGTCCTTCCCGTAAAACCGCAATCCACTTCTCGTATCCTGCCGTATTGGGATGCACCCCGTCACCCACATGATAGACTGCGGCAAGAGAACCTTCTGCATCAAGCAACAACGAGGATGCGTCTGCATATACGCAGGAGTCATTCTCAGCGCATAAAGCCGCCAATCCCTGATTCAACTCCGCGATTCGTGCGTTTCTATCAGGGCCCACGGCTTTGACGCGTTCATCCAGCGGCAACACGGCACTCACGACCACGGGGACATGCCTGGTAACTGCTTCTACTATGGCGTGTACATTCTCCAGAATGAATTTATTTTCACGGCGGCGCAAATCATTTACACCGATGGCAAGCACTACCGCCGCACTCCGTTCAATGGACGTGTATAAGGGCAATCGTTCCAGTACGCCTGCCGTGGTATCGCTGCCGATGCCGTAGTTTACGCCATGGGCGCATACTGCCGCTACGCAAAGGCCTTGGGTAATGCTGTCCCCTATGAACAATACAGCGCCATCCGGTACGCTTCCATCCATACGCCCGTGGTATGTGGTCATGCGCCGGAAGTGGTCGGTCAGTTCGCCTTCCCCCGGCATTGTCTCCGGCGACCGTTGCGCGACAGCGCTCGCCGAAACAATCGTCAGCAGGAGAAAAAGCGTCTTTGCACACAATGCGGCATTCGATATTGTTTTCATAATAGAACCCATGAATGTATTTCCTTTCTTCGTATCTGCAAATATGCCGTCCGTATAACTTGAATAGAAGTTAAATCTAACAGTACACTAACAAAACTTGGGTATTATAACCAACAGTAAAATGAGTTTCAGGTGTATTTGTGGGTTGTCGGTATCTTATACCTGTGTATTTTTTTCAACGGGTTGTTTTATGCACGGAGAAATTCCCTGTGCTTCTCTTCCGGCCGTAACAACAGAGGTCTTATGAGATACAAAAGAATTTTGATTCCAGTCTGTATTCTGTTCACGTGCGCGTTGGCAATACTTTTTGCTGGCTGCTCGCAGGGCGCAGCGCCCAGACCGGACCGTTTGGTCGCGGACAAACACGCTTCCGGCGACAATCAGGCGGAGTTTCACGGGGAAATGTTACCCCAACCTTTTCAGGTGGTCCTTGAAGGGCCTGTGGAACCGGGATTGCTTGGGGGCAAGGGGGAACGCCATGCCGTAGCCGATGTCAAAATACGTTTTGAAGTGGAAAACCCACTTACGGGAGCTCGCTTTGTAGAAAACAATGATGTCTTCATAGAAAAGAATACGGATGCAGGCGGTGCAGCGCTGGCCCGAATGAAATTGGGTAACTGGTGCGGTGACGTTTGGGTCGTGGCCTCCACTCCTGATTATCCCAGCCTTAAGCCAGTGCGGATGCGCGCCATTTCGGGGGTCAGGCGAATAGGCAAAGATCTGGAGGCTGCCACCGAAGGTGTTATTGAAGAGGTGGGGGTGGAATTACGTAATCCCGATGGAACGCCCGCCGAGGGTATAGAGGTTTTTTTTCGTGTGGAAGGCGGCGCCTCCAGCGGCAGCAGCATGGGCAGCAAGCGCGTCATCAGCGATGCGCAGGGACGTGCGGTCACCTCCTGGGAAATGGGCGCAGATGTGAAGCGTTATTTCTGCGCGGTACAGATTAACGATAACCGCCATGACATAGGCCCCCGGGAACGTTTTGACGTGGCGCTCATGGAATTTGAGGCCATGTCCATGAATAAGGGGCAGTTGCTGACGGTTTTGCTTGGCGGCCTCGCGATATTTATTTTTGGCATGACCATCATGTCCAAGGGGCTTCAGCGTGTGGCGGACAAGCGATTGCGCGCCGCGCTGAATCTAATGACACGCAATCGTTTCCTGGCCATTCTCACGGGCGCTCTTGTGACTGCCCTTGTCCAGTCCTCCAGCGCCACGACTGTAATGTTAATTGGTTTTGTAAATGCGGGTATGCTGACCCTCGCCCAGGGGATAGGCGTGGTGTTCGGCGCCAATATCGGCACCACGATGACGGCACAGCTGATTGCGTTCAAACTTGACGCGCTTTCGTATCCTGCCATTGCGGTGGGTTTGCTGATGGCGACGGCGCTGAAGCGTCCGCAACTGAAGGCGGCAGGGGAAGCACTGCTTGGATTCGGGCTGCTCTTTTTGGGGATGATGACCATGTCGGATATTCTCAAGCCCCTTCGTTACAGTCCCGAATTCATATCCTGGTTTTCGTGGTTTGATTGTGCGCCCGACAATGGCAGCGGCCTGATGCCATTTGGCCCTGTTGTTATGTGCATCATTATCGGCACCGTTACCACTTGTGTGGTGCAGTCCAGTTCGGCAACAATCGGCATTGTACTGGCTCTTTGCAGCCAGGGCATTATCAACTTCCATACAGCGGTGCCGCTTATTCTTGGGGACAATATCGGCACCACCATAACTGCTAATCTTGCTGCCCTTAATGCCAACCGTGATGCCAAGCGTGTAGCGCTGGCGCATACGTTTTTTAACCTGTTCGGCGCAGCCTATATGATCCTATTGTTTTATATGCCCGTCTGGAAGGGACAACCTTTGTTCCTTGGTTTCGTGGACTGGGTCACGCCGGGTGCTGTATTTTCATCTCACCCTGAAAATTTGTTGCGTCATGCGGCCAATGCACACACCTTCTTTAACCTTTTCAATGTGGTGTTGTTTCTGCCGTTTACAGTTGTGCTTGCCCGCCTCTGTTATTGGATTATCCCGCTGCGGGAGACCAAGCAGGAATCGGTGCTGGAATATCTTGAGCCAAATCTGTTGCAATCCCCCGCGCTTGCCTTGGCGCAGGCGGTGAACGAATTGATTTTCATGATCCGCAAAGGCGAGAAGTCTATGAACGAAAGTTGCGACCTGCTTTGTGACGGTTCGCCTACGCTGGCGGCATCTGTCATCGAACGGGAAGTAATTATTGACCGTCTCCAAAAGGAAATTATTGAGTATCTGGTGCAGCTCTCTCAGGGCGACACCACGCCGGAACAGTCCCAGATTATTCCCGAAATGATTCATGTCATTAACGATGCGGAACGCCTGGGCGACCATGCGGAATCGCTGGTGAAGATTAACGAAACACTAAAGGCGATTGATCACTCGCTGACGCCGGAAGCCACCCAATCCATCAAGGATATTCGTGCTTGTCTTAACCGGCAGTTTGACGCCATTTACAGGGTACTGCACGGCATTGACCCCAAGGCGGCAAAAGATGCCCTTGATGCGGCTGATGAACTCGCCAAGGTCATTGAGAAGGCGACCGCAGAGAAGGTGAAGCGAATGGATGCCGGGCGTGTGAGCGTGCAGGGGAGCGTGGTGTTTCTGGATACGCTCGCCCACTTGGAACGTGTGGGCGATCATCTGGTGAACATCGCGGAACGAGCGGGCAGCATTTTGGCAGTTGTGCGGGATTAACGGAGACAGGACGCACACGCCGGTTTTGTGTATGGGATGTATGGGAACTGTGTGAGGTATAAATACAGATTTCCTGATTCCGTCGAAAACAAATGGCGCTTTTTAG
>CAZBNU010000190.1:0-7983 GCA_964493075.1 uncultured Nitrospirales bacterium
TAGGAACCGCAGAAGTAGTCTTCCTCGCCGGTGCCGCAGATGGTGGGGAATTCCTTATCGCCATCCATGAAAAATTTGATCTCTCCTTCGCCCCACCAGCCCGGACTGTTCGCGCCGCGGGCGAGGTACGTGCCTACATACTGGCCGCGCCCCTTGATGCCGTCCACGATCGTGTAATCCTGTTTGTCAGGCAGGGGATTCACGCGCCGGAACTGGGCATGAAAATAAGCCGCATCTTCCGGCACCGCCTCCAGGGAATAGGTCATCTGGTAATAAACCGTTGCTTTCTTTTCGCCCAGATTCTCCATGGTGACGCGGCAACCCTTGCGGAAAGGCATCTGCCAGTAGGAATTGAACCCGCTCTTCGGATTCACACAGATGGCAAGCGACGTAATGCGGGGTTCGTTGTTGATGCCCCAACCCGCCGCGAAAAAGTCGCCTACCGGCACTTCAACGGACGGTTCGGTCTCGTCGTCCCAATAGAAACGCAGGATCATCAGCCGGTAATCGCCTACTGGCGTCATCCAGATGTGATTGATAACGCCCGATTCCTTAATTTCGCCCAGCGTGAAGGTCGTGCCCGGCTCAATATGGATATACGGGTTTACCTTCCAGCCCTGTCCCAGCTCGCGTGCAGCATGGGCGGCGGTGCCTTCCTCCAGCGTTGCCATACCGCCCTTGCCCTTCTCGCCCGTGAAATTCTCCGGGCTGATGGAACGGGTTTGGGCATCCTTCAGTTTGTAAAGCTGACTCATGTCAGTGCTTTGTGCATGCGCCCGCGACGCGGACATCAATAACAGACTCATGGCAAGTACGGCTATCAGTTTCATCTTGGTGTGCTCCTTTGACTCAGGTTGTTTGTTCAATAAGCGCATACAACGCTAAAATCTTACTGCATTAAGCCGGTAACATGCCAATTCCTGATATTTGCTTGCATATAGCATTACAGAATCGGCACAATCAGCATTTTGGATTACACCGTCCGACATGTCTGACCCGTCCGACCTGTCCGACTTTTCAGGGGTTGATCCCTATAGTCTCAGGAAACACCATGCTTCCCTTTTTTATAGTAGGTTCCCTGGCCTCGTTCAGTGCGGGGCTTGCCCAGAGTTCACTGGGATTCGGCATGGCGCTGATCATGGCGCCGTGCATAGCCCTCGTTATCGAGCCGGTTGCTGTGGTACCCACCATCGTGCTGATGAGCACGGTGAACACCTTTCTGGTTGCCCTGCGTAATAAACGGATGATCAAATGGCGCTTACTGGTTCCCCTTGCCATAGGCGGCCTGATTGGCGCTTCCCTCGGGTTAAATGTCCTGCTTCAACTTGACCCGGACATTATGCGCC
Organism: uncultured Nitrospirales bacterium; assembly: GCA_964493075.1. Classification (GTDB taxonomy): domain Bacteria; phylum Hydrogenedentota; class Hydrogenedentia; order Hydrogenedentales; family CAITNO01; genus SLFT01. The sequence continues at coordinate 1,347 of CAZBNU010000190.1, forward strand.
TGTTCATCGGTATATTGGTATTGATCTTCACGGCAATCCTGTGGTCAGGCTGGCAGCACCCGCTTCGTGAAAAGCCCTGGACGATCCTGTCGGTGGGTTTCGTGAGCGGATTCACCGGCGGCGCCACCTCCATCAGCGGGCCACCCGTAGTATTGTTCCTCGCGAACCAGAACATGCCGCGCGATGTGTTCCGGGCAAACCTGACCAGTTACTTTTTTCTCCTGAACTGCTTCATGATTACCTGGCTTTCCTGGAACGATGTAATGCGTGTTTCCATTGTGCTTAATGCCGCAGCCCTGTTTCCCGCCACGCTCACCGGCACCCTCATTGGCCTCTATTTCGGCAGACGCATCCCGGAGAATGCCTTCAGACGTGCCGTATTCATTGTGTTGCTCATCATGGGTTCCATGCTGGTGTACCACGGTATTTTTCACGGATAGGTGTAGGGTAAAAAATTTCCGCTAAGACCGCTTTGATTACTCATTCCGCGCTGTTCTATACTCAATAGGGTTTTCAAATGACGCACGGAAAATTTACATTACTTCAGGATAAGCGCTTGTCTGCTCCATTACACATAACCAACAACCGCAATAGAGTGCATAGCATGTTGCCAAGCCCCTCGTCACAGACCTGTCAAAAGTGTTTTCGGGGCGTTTTACTCCTGCTGCTGTTGCTTTTTACGCTCGCCGCAGTGCATGAATGTATTCCGGGCTTGTGTTCTGCTGATGAGGATGCCAGCCAGCCTTGCCCCTTCTGCAAACTTATGCAAACCCTCTGTTTTACCTCCTTTTTGGCTATTTGTATGCTTCATCATGAGCCTGCCCGATCAGGCCTTCTGCGTTTTTTAAGAGCTTCCACACCGAAGTTCCCCTATCCTTTCTTCTTATTGCGCGCACCGCCTGCATAATGCCCTCGTTTCAAGATTGAAACGATTATTCTGGCGTACTGGTCAGAATAATGCCACCTATCTGATATTTCCTAACGCATTCTGTCCGGGTGGCACACCTTATCTCCTGTAAATACGCGCCATTTACAAGGACTCAAAAAGGAACTTTCTCTTATGTTCAAAGACAGAAGGATAAAAGCGGCAACCATCTCCATCATCGTAAACCTGGTTATGGTGGCAATACAGTTTTACGGGGCCTGGCTGTCGAAAAGTCAAGGAATGCGTGCCGACGCATTTCACTCTTTCTCAGATATCGGTGTGTCTTCGCTGGTACTCATCAGTATCCTCGCCACGTTCAAACTTAAAAAATGGGGAAAAGGGATTGAGGACGGTATCGCCGTATTCATAGGCATCATAATCGGATGGGTTGGCATTAGTGTACTACGGTCTTCGGGAACCGTCGCCGATGCGGCGCCCTTGCAGAATGTGCCCACAGCAATCGTTCTCACATGGATATGTATCCTGATTGCCTATTTTGTTTCCCGGTACAAACTGCGCGTCGGCGAAGAATGCGATGCTGCCAGCCTGCGTGCGGATGGCCACCATTCCCGCATGGATATGTATTCTTCCATCGCCGTGATGATCGGCCTTTTGGGCAACTGGAGCGGCCTGAATCTGGATGCGGTGGCCTCCGTAATCGTTGGGCTTATGATCCTGCGCCTCTCGCTGGTGGTATTGGCCGCAGCCGCACAAAACGCGCTTCGTCCTGACGGCCATATCGCAGATGCCGTAGGACAATTGGAGGGCAACGGCAACTGGGTCGCCCTCTTCGCCACAGTACTCGGTCGTATCGGCATGGACCCCGAAGTGGTACAGCAATCGGTACAGCGTGCGGTTGCTTTTCTGAAGGGAAAGAAAAGAATGGCCTGTGCTGCCCTAATTGTTTTGTTGCCCGCATGGTATGCCGCTTCCGGTCTATATGTTATTGGGGCCGATGAACTCGGTGTCCTTACCCGATTTGGACGGTTGCAGGACGCCGCCGTACAACCGGGCCTGCATTACAGGCTGCCTGCACCGTTTTCAACGCTGCACAGGGCGAAACCGGGACGGGTATTTCAACTGGAATTTGGCTTTCGTACAGTAGGCACGCGGGGCGTTTCCACTGAACCCCAAGCCTACCTGTGGGAAAACCGGCACTTGTCTGGATTGTATGAAAAGAAATTGGAGGAATCCATCCTGCTGACGGGCGACAAGAATGAAGTGGATCTGAATTTTACCATTGAGTATCGCCTGATGCCAGAGGCGCTTGCCCGATACTATTTCAATACGGCCGCGCCCGAAACAATCATCCGCGCCCTGGCACAACAAAACATACAGAATATTGCCGGTACCATGGAACTGACCGATGTGCTGACCACAGGGCGCACACAAGTGGAAAAGCAAATCATAGCAGCGCTGCAGCCCATGCTGGACATGCTCGAAGTGGGCGTGGAGATTACTGCGGCCAGACTACAGGATGTGCACCCACCCGCAAAGGTTGTCAGTGCATTTCGATCGGTTGCCGCTGCACGGGAAGAGCGTGCCACCATCATTCATCAGGCGGAAGCCTACCGCAACGAAACCCTGCCCGATGCGCGGGGCGGCGCTTTTGTCCTTCAGGATGATGCCGCCGCCTATGTCGCTGAGAAGCGGTTGCAGGCAAAGGGCGAGGCATCCCAGTTTACCGCTCTGGCAGCAGTGCACCTGGCACACCCTGAAGCAGTAAAGTTTCTGTGGTACGTTGCCACACTCGAAAAATCGCTGCAGGATTCGCGGATCGTGTTGTTCGACAAAGAGATTACCCAGGGCGAAGGCGGCCGCCAGATACCGGATTACTTTCTGGGAACCGAATTTTTCAAGCGCGGCGTAGACCGCGCCGCCGGTGGTAATGAACAGAAAAGCCGGGCAAAAAGACTTGCCGATGAAATAAAGATGGATTTGAGCGAATAGGGACAGACTGTACAAAGTCCCCGATCAAAATATGGAGAAAACATTATGAAGCGTCTCGTAACCCTCGTTATTGTAGTTACCGTCCTCGTGACTCTGTTGAGGTCGGTGTTCTTTGTGGTGAGCGAAACGGAGTATGTCATTGCCACTACGTTCGGAAAACCCGTGCGCACCATTATGGATGCCGGCTTGTACGCAAAGTGGCCAAGCCCGATTCAGTCGGTGCAGTATTTTGACAACCGACTCCAGATATTTGATCCCCAACCCACAGAAGCGTTTACTCTCGACCGCAAAAATCTGGTGATTGACGCATTTTTGTTGTGGGAAATCGAAGAGCCGCTGCGCTTTTTGTCCAAGGTGGGTTCCATCGTGGGGGCTGAAAGCAGTCTCGCCGCACTGCTGACCTCTGAGATAAGCGCCGAATTGGGCCAGCATGAACTGTCCAACCTGCTTTCTGTGGAGGCGGAGGCAATCAAGATGGACGAAATCATGGACACCGTAACCAACCGTTGCGCCGACGCTGCCGAAAAGGATTATGGTATACGCGTAATTCGCGCCGGGATAAAACGGATCAACCTGCCGCCGGAAAATAAGGAATCCGTCTATGAGCGCATGCGTGCCGAACGCGAACAGAAGGCCCGGGAATACCGCGCCGAAGGACAGGAGCAGGCCACGGTCATACGTGCCAAGACGGACCTGGAGAAACGCCAGATTCTTGCCGAAGCCTATCAGGAGGCGCAGGTTACCAAGGGCGAAGGCGATGCCGAGGCGCTGCGCATTTATGCCGATGCCTACGGGGAAGACCCCGCGTTTTACAAGTTCATGCGAACCCTCGATTCCTACAAAAACATCCTAAAATCGGATACGACCGTACTGATGTCATCTGATTCGGAACTGATGAAACTGCTGCTGGATTTTGATTCTTCAACCATCCTGAAAACCGTTCCTCCAAGCATTATTCCACTTGAAACGACGGTGGAACCGGAACCTGTCGGGGATGCCGCCAATGAGTAAATTCAGCAAATGGATGCCAATTCTGAAAATGCCCATACTACTGACGGTCATCGTGCTGCCGTTTTTGTATCTCCTGAGCGGCATACGCACCATAAAGGCAGACGAACAGGCGCTGGTGCTTCGCTTTGGCAGGAAAGTCGAAACGCCCTTGCTTCCGGGAACGCACTATACCTTCCCGTATCCCGTGGATCAGGTGTATCTCCTGAAGCCCAACGAAGTAAAGAGTGTCCTCGTAGGCATTACCAGTCACCGGCCCTATCCCCAGGGCGTTCAACCCGCATCGTATACGGGCGCTAATGTGGGCCCGGAGTTTCTCGCTGGCGATGAGAACATCATCGAACTGGAAATGAATGTACAGTACCAAATCAAGGAACCGGACAAATACCTTTTCAACGCTGTTGATGCTGACCGGCTTGTGGTCATTGCCTGCGAAACCGCTCTTTCAACAGAGATGGCACGGTCAAAGGTGGATGATATTCTGACCTCGGGAAGGCAGATCATGCTTTCCCAGGTGAAGACTACAGCGCAGAAGACCTTATCCGGTATGGACGCCGGAATAACCATCATTGCCGTCAACCTTTCAAAAACCATGCCGCCGGCAAAGGTTGCTGATGCCTTTAAGGATGTCGCCAGTGCCCTTGAAGATAAGGATCGTCTTGTAAATGAAGCCACAGGCCAATACAATCAGGTGATCCCCGAGGCGCGAGGGCAGGCTATCAAAATCACACAAGAGGCGTTGGCAGATAAGAATGCTGCCATCAAACGGGCGCAAGGCGAAACGGAACGGTTCAAGAAAACCCTGGCAGAATTGCGCCTCACAAAAAATCCTGATCTCAGCGTGTTGCGCCTGTACCTCGAAACCATGGAAAACATTATGCCCATAGTCAGGAAGTATGTTGTGGACACCAAACCCTGACGCTGTTGACCAGCCCTGCCAGATTATGCCTTCGGCGTTTCGGTATACAGGGATGACTGGGCAATCCGCACCAGTTCCTTGATCAGGACTTTTTGCGGAAAACCGGATGGATGACCGATCACCCCAGAGGTCACGCCGCCCATGGCAACAGCGCCCACCACCATCACCATCGTCTGCACAATGTACGCGTCGGGATTCATGTCCTGCCGATAAGCGCCGCTTTGTTGGCCCAACCGCAAAAACTCGCCTATCAACCTTGTCCAAGGGCTGACGTGTTCCCCCAGAAGCGCAAAGGTTTCTTCAGGACGGTCCAGCATCTCTCGCACCACAAGCCGCGCCCGGTTCACATCTTCGAGGAAAAAATTCACCAGTGCATCCATTGTGGATACCAACTGATCCTGCCCGCTTGCGCTTGCACTCAACATTCTGGGAAGTTCGTTCTTCCAATAGACTACCAGCGATTCGACCACCTTCTGGCGCAGGTCTTCCTTGGACGGGAAGTGGTAGATGAGAGAGGGTTTCTGAATGCCTACCGCATCGGCGATGGATTGCAGCGACGTGCCTTCAAACCCCTTTTCAGAGAACAGACGCAAGGCCTCCTGAAGGATGCGTTCCTTCACAGTACCCTGCTCGGTATCATGAGCGACTTCTTTCATCTGTTATCCTGCTCCACATGGGTCCAAATGTTTTTGTTGCAACGATCAATTTGACTCAGACTACCAAACGATATATAATTGTCTACCAAACGGTAAGTATGAATTATAGCACAGCAAACGATCAGGAGGAAACATCGTGAAAATTGCAGTTCTGGTAAAGCGGGTTCCGGATACCGCATCCGTATTTAACATCCAGCCGGATGGAAAATCGGTGGATTTGTCCGGCCTAAAATTTGTGATGAGTCCCTACGACGAACACGCCGTTGAAGAAGCCATTCAACTGCGGGACAAGGAAGGCGGTGAAGTCATCATCGTCAGCGCGGGTTCTTCTGATTCCACAGAGACCATTCGCACGGCCCTCGCCATGGGCGCCGATTCGGGCATGCTTGTGAAAGATGCGGACGGATTGAGCGCCAAAGGGCTTGCCGCCATACTTGCCGCAGCCTTGCAACGTATCGCGCCGGACATTATTTTTGCAGGAAAACAGGCGGTGGACAGCGACGGCGCCCAGGTGCCGGAACGTGTCGCCGAACTCATGGGCATTCCCCATGCTTCCTGTGTTACAAAGTTTGCGCTGGAAAACGGCAAGGCCGTGGTCAATCGCGAAGTGGAGGGCGGCCATTATTGCCTTGCCCTCGAACTGCCCGCCCTGCTTACGGCACAGAAGGGTATTAACACGCCCCGCTATCCCACGTTGCCGAACATCATGAAGGCAAAGCGCAAACCTGTCGAAGAGGTTGCAGTGGCGGACCTGTCCGTGGATGCGGCATTGCTGCAAGCAGGCATGGCGGTGGAAAATCTGTCGTTGCCGCGCCAGGACCGGTTGTGCAAGGTTCTTACTGGGGAATTGTCTGAACAGATAAGTAGTCTATACCGCGCGCTTCGTGAAGAAGAAAAAGTGCTGCAATAGGAGTTAATCATGAGTATTCTTGTAATTTTGGAACAACGGGGCGAATTAAAAGCCTGCGGTTTGGAAGCTGCGTCGGCTGCAAAGAAAATGGCGGACGCATCAGGGATGCCCCTGAACGCCCTTTACATCGGTAAATCACTGGAGGACGGGCTGTCCGCGTTGGCCGGTCTGGGTATCGGAACGGTTTATGCCTACGAGCATGACGACCTGCGCTATTATTCCAATGAGCGCTATGTCTCCATTCTTTGCGACTTGGCGAAAGAACTTGA
>CAZBNU010000191.1:0-4185 GCA_964493075.1 uncultured Nitrospirales bacterium
GAATTAGGTCAGACCTGCCCGCGATTGATGACCGCCTGAACATCCGTAGCCGAAAGTCCGCGCCCGTTTACGTCTGCGTCGTAAACAACGGTTCGCCCCAATACAGCATCCACCGCCAGTTGCACGTCCGTACCGTTAACCGCGCCATCCTCGTTAATATCACCATCAGACATTGCCACATCAACCCGTGTTGCCGGCCCGGCAGTCACGACAACGTTATCCACATAATAACTAATGTACTCCTCCGCATGAAAAGAAATATCGTAGGTACCTGCCAGCACCAGTTTGTGGTAGTTGCCAAAGTCAGGATTGGAAAATACGGGCTGCATATTTCCCTCCAATAGCACCTTACTCCAAACAGGGTCGTCTGTTTTGCGGTCGCTGGTCAGACCGCGAATACCTATGTGGGCCGTTTCTGCGTAGGCATACATGGAATTACGGTTATTCGCCCAGTACTGTGGTATTAACGAGGGGCTGGGCTTCTTTGTGTAGTCCAATTCCACCAATACTTCGGGGCACCCCATAAACCGGTAGTTCCAGTCTATCATCCCGCCCGTGATGCTGTACCAGTAGGAACCATTGACAATACCCTCGGGAAAATTGCCGCCCGTATACATGGGGGTGTTGTTAATAGAATACTGCAGGGAAATGTAACGAAACATGGCATCATCGGGCGTAGGGGCCTCTACCTGACTTGGAATACCCGGTTCGTTGTCATAGGGATAATTCACAATGAGGGCGCCACCATGATAATGCAAAGACAGGGCGCAGGCATTTTCTGCGCTCCACCGCATGATATGGGCAATTTCCGGCTCACGACTCCCATCACCCAGCGGTTCCCCATCGAACCAGGTCGTTGTAAAATTCACGTTGTACATTGGAAATGCTCGGTTCAGGTCCACGCCGTGGGCATTCCGGCGGGTGTTCATGGTAAAACCGTCCGGATTCATCATTGGCACCAACCAGATAACCGTCCTGTCCAGAAAATCGGTGATATAGGAATCTGTGCCGTAACCGACAAGCAACTCCGCAGCAAAATTCAGGATCAATTCTGTGCCCAGCGGTTCGTCGCCATGAATGGTTCCAATAAATTTCACCGCTGGCTTATCCGCCTGTACATCGGGATTCGGAGTTATTTTGATCGCCCAGATATTGATGCCATTCACGGATTGACCCAAAAGTTGGGTACGACAAAGATCAGGGTAGTCAAGCGCATATCCCGCCAAAAGGGTCTCTATCTGGGCGGGTGTCGTATAAGCGTCAGCCTTTTCCTGCACCTCCGCCAACGGCTGAATCTCCACCAGAACCGTCGGATAGCCCCATGCGATCACCTCGGCGTATTCATCCAAATCCAGATACAAGGTGGCAGTTAATTCAAAAACACTGCCGACATCAAAACCAGAATCAAGCACCTCCGTGAGCGATTCCCGGTCTGGTGCCGTAACTTCAACCACATAAACAGGCGGCATAGCCGCTAGCAAGGCTTCCACATCCTCACTAAAGGCATTGGGCAACATACAGATTACAATCAATGCAAAAACGTACGTTATGTTCAGCCTGTTTTTCATCGTTATTTACTTTTGAAAATCTTTTGGGTTTCAGCCCTTGCTACGTTCGCCACTGCCGCCGTTCCACACACCGCCCGTTGAGAAACTGTAACGATATACCTCCTTGCCTGTCGTCTCTGTGGCAATGGAAGCAGGCTCAGCCGCAGCTTCGGTTCTGGTACCCCGTGGAGCGCCCTTGAAAATACGATAACGATATTCAATAAGCCCGGTGAATCCGCGATCCCGCGTGCCGCCGCCGGATACGGCCTGCACATCAAGGGGATAGTAAGACTCATAGACTTTTACCTGCTTGTAAAACTTTCCACGCACACCCTCGCCTTCAAAGAGTATCTCCCCATGCCGTTCCACAGCGTTCAGCCGTTTCATTTCCGTGGCGCCTACGCTGTCCATTTGTTCAAAAACACGGTCAGAACCGGACACATAGCCCTCGGGACGCTCACCCAGACCAAAATCAGCCAGTACCTTCTCCGTCACACTTCCCGAATCCGTCTGGCATGCTGCCAGCATAAGTACCGCACAAATCGGTAATATCCATTTCACGGCTAACTTCTCCTGTATAGTCCACATTTATGGTAGCTGCCCGCAACATACGTGCAACAGTTCTTCTGCCTAAAGTATAGCATGAGCGCCCCCCTTTTTGCAGAAGATTATTTTTGTCGTCCTTCAAAAATCATTGCAGGGTAAAAACTTTATTCCATGCTAGACTTTGTTTCATACTAAAGCAAGCGATCGCAAACCATTAACCGTCAAAGGAGCCTATTATGAAACAGACAACCCTTCCTGTTGGATGTGCATGTTGCACCATGAGCCGCCGTAATTTTCTGGCATCGGGATGCGCCGCATGTGCGGGTGTCGCCGGCATACTGGCAGCGCCCCGCATGAGCTTCGCCCAGACTGCCTCCCAGGGACGCATTCGAATAATCTATTCTCTTCACGCTGAAGTACAGCCAGGTCCGGACTGGCCTAATGTGGGCTTTAACTTCAAACCGGTCATGGAACAAATCCATAATACGCTGCAACAGGGTTGTCCCGAACTCGAATTTCTGACGGCCATGGCCACAGGCGAAGAAGAAGCCCTAGCCATACTCAAGGCCGACGAGAAGGAAAAGATTGACGGCTATGTCGTGTACCAGTTAAATTGTTGGAACCGGGTGGTGCAAACCGTCGCCACTTCCGGCAAGCCCGTACTCTATGCTGATTTTCAATTTGGTGGTAGTGGCGGATTTCTTGTCTATACCGCAGCCTTTCTCCGGCAGGGCGCCCCGAATCTCGGCTTCGTCGCTTCGTCCAACCCGGAAGACCTGATTGCCGCCACAAAATGCTTCCTTCCCACCATAAAAAGCGGTAGCGCCAAAGAATTTGCGTCCATCGTTGCCAAATCACGCATTGCCAACACCCCGGCACAAGGCAATCTGGAATGCAAGCCCGATTCCGTGGACTGCCTTTCCGTGAGCGACTGGAAATCCCAGATCAGTAAGTCACGTATCCTCGCTGTACTGGATCAGGAAGCACGTCCCGCCGATCCAGTCATGGGCATTGCCGTGGAATACATTACCTTCAAGGAACTGAACGACGCCTGGGAAGTCGCCGACAAAGACGAGGCAAAGGCTGTTGCCGATAAATGGCAGAACGGCGCATCAAAACTGGAAGACGTTTCCCGGGAAACCCTGGAGACGTCGGCCGCCATGTACCTCGCGCAAAAGGCTGTACTCAAAAAACACGACGCGAACGCCATCACCATCAACTGTCTCGGCGGCTTTTATGGCGGCCATATTCACGCCTATCCCTGCCTCGGATTCCATGAACTGAATAATGAGGGGCTGATAGGCGCGTGTGAATGCGATGTGCGTTCCACGGCAACGATGGTGGCCTTCACCACCCTTACCCAGGGACGTCCCGGCTATATTTCCGACCCTGTCATTGACACCGCAAAACGGCAGATTATCTACGCGCACTGTGTGGCATCGAACAAAGCCTTTGGGCCCACAGGTCCGGAAAATGAATTCGAAATACTGACCCATTCTGAAGACCGGCAAGGTGCAGCGGTACGTTCGCTGCTGCCAACGGAATATATGACCACGTCCATGGAAGTGTCTGAGCCCGACAAGGAAATTCTATTCCATCAGGCCAAAGCCGTGGCCAACGACCCCGACGACCGCGCCTGTCGCACCAAACTGTGCGCTGAACCAGTTGGCGACATGGAAAAACTGTTTACCCAGTGGGATAAATGGAGCTGGCACCGGGTAACCTTCTACGGTGATTTGAAAAAGCCTGTTTTCGATCTGGCTGATGCCATCGGCTGGAAGGTTGTGGAAGAAGCGTAAGTAAATCGTATCCTCTGAATACTAAAAAGCGGGACAGGCACGAAAACCTGTCCCGCTTGTTGCTTTTATGTCAACTATGACAGCAGATTCTTTTTCAAAAATTCATAACTGATCTGCGCACATTCAAAAATATCGCGATCAGCATTGTCCTGCTCGTAGATCCACCATTCAACACCTGCCTGCTTGCCAGCAGCGAACACAGCGTTCCAGTCTAGTTCGCCTTCGCCCAGGGGCATAAACTTAACGCTACGAAATACACGCTTTCCTTTGTAATCCTTGGCGTGAATAACAGG
>CAZBNU010000191.1:4285-7944 GCA_964493075.1 uncultured Nitrospirales bacterium
AGCGAATCCTTGCAATCACCCATCATGCCGCCCGGCGCCACATCGGTCACGCCAACGGTCTTCCAGAATTTCACCTGATTCTCAAAATCCGTTTCAAACCCTTCAACACCACAATGAGCAGCAACAGCCGTCAACCCGGCTGCGTCAAGGGCTGCACGAATTTCTTCCGCAGAAAGATTGGGCATTCCGCTCCACTGCACATACTCCCATCCCATTTCGCGAACCTTTTTAAGCGTTCCTGCCAAGTCTTTCTTCGCCGGTTCACGAAGAGTGTATAGCTGCAATGCAATACCTTTCATGGCGCTACTTTCCTCTTGTGCCATCGAAACGCCAGCACGGGCAGACAGAGCAAGCGCGCCAAGGGCAACAAGCGCATCCCTGCGCGACATGCCGGTTTCATAGAGTTTAGACATAACTTTGTTTCCTTTACTTTGGGTTACTTCTTACAACAATCTCAATCAAGTATAGTCTTTCAATCAGTCAAACAACAAATCAAACCGCGAGCATACACATCAGGATACCGGAGGCTGCCACGGCACCCGCCCACTGCGGATGATATGCATTTTCAACGCTTGTGACAATTTGCGGTACATCGGATGCTTCTCAGGCAATGGCTTCTGTTCCAAAGGATCTTCAGCAAGATTGAACAGTTCATAGGCCGAGGCAGGACCGCTTCCCTGGCACAGCTTCCAGTCACCCTCCCGAACCGCGTAGTGTGCCATTCCATGACAATTACCGCCTTCCCGCCGCACCCAGAACACCGTCCGTTCCGGCAGTGTATCCGCGTCGCCTTTGAAAACAGGCAATAAATCAACCCCGTCTATTTCATGGGACACCGGTACTTCGGCAATCGCGCATGCTGTGGCGAACAGGTCCATGCTCAGTGCAGTACAGTCATCGTTGCGTTTTCCCGGTTTGATATGTCCCGGCCATACAGCACACATGGGCACCCGAATACCCCCTTCGTACATCTCCGCTTTTGAACCCCGCAGCGAACCATTATTGGCTGCCACATTGGTCTGACCGCCATTATCCGAAACAAAGACCAGCAATGTATTCTCGTATGCACCTGTTTCCTTGAGCGCTTCCACCACCTTTCCGATGCCAGCATCCAAGTGTTCAATCAGTGCAATAAGGGCGGCACGCTGAGGGGCAATCTCCGGTTCCCTTTGCTTTACTTTTGATACCCATTCTCTGGGCGGTTGTATGGGGGTGTGCGGCGCGTTGTAAGCGAGATAAAGAAAAAAGGGCGCCGATTCCTCTTTTTGTTCATGCACATAGGACACCGCCCATTCGGTGAACAAATCCGTGGCGTGCCCTTCAGGATGAATCTCAGTTTCATTCTCACGCATGTAGTTGACATCATGGCGAAGGTGGGTATAGTAGTCATCCATCATGTCGCCCAGGAAGCCATGAAAATAATCGAACCCACGCAGGTTTGGCAGGTTCGGCGCTTCCAGACCTAGATGCCACTTGCCGACAATCGCCGTGTTGTATCCTACCTGTTTGAGCATTGCGGGCAACAGCAGCGCTTCCGGATTGAGATAACCAAAGGTGTTGTCAGCATGGGTGCGGATAACACCGGGCACACCGACACAATCGGGATAACAGCCGGTGAGTAATGCGGCGCGGGTCGGCGAACATACTGGGCAATTGGAATAGAACTGATTAAAACGCATACCCGAATCCATCAATGCATCAATGTTCGGCGTCTGCATGTCGTCCGCGCCATAACAGGAAAGATCGCCATACCCAAGATCATCAACAAGAATGTACACAATATTGGGTTTTACGGAAGACTGCGAAGCAGCCCCACGCATTGTTATGGTGGCAGCAGCCAATGGCAGCGTGGCACCAGCCTTCTTCAAAAAAGTGCGTCTTGAGATTTCCGACATGATTCAAAGACTCCCAATAGGTTGTTCACAGGGTGACATGATGATCTTAACAGCTCCTCTCCATTCATTCAATTATTCCGTGAGAAACCAATTTGCCATATCACCCATGCAAATGCTATACTTCACCCCGTACAAAAGTGCAATCGCATTGCTGGTCGGAGACAGCCGGTGGCGTTTACGCCTTAATATCCTGCCGAGACCGCGAACGGAGTTCTGCATTATCGTGTTGAGAATGATTCCGTCCGCGCTGTCTTCTGATGGCGCGGGCGTTTTTTATGCCTAAACGCGGCAACCGCCAGGCAAATGCGAAACCTGAAAGGAGGTGAACGCTTTTGCCTACGAAACAAAAAGAAGCAACCGTTGCTGAAATCAGGGAACTGATCAGCAACAACGACATTGCGATCATGACCCAGTATGTGGGGATGAACGTCGCCCAGGCGACCGATCTCCGCAAACAACTGCGGGAGTCAGGGACAAAGTTTAAGGTCTTCAAGAATACCTTGTCTCGCCTTGCCCTGCGCGAACTGGGAATTGAATCCGCTGCGGACATGATGGAAGGGCCCACTGCATGGGCTTTCTGTAAGGATCCGGTAGCACCCGCCAAAATCCTAAAGGAGTTTTCAAAGGAAGTACCCCTGGTCGCCATGCGTGGAGGTATCCTCAATGGAGTCCCCGTGAATGACGCTCAGTTGGCCGCCCTGGCCGAACTGCCCTCACGCGAACAACTCATCGCGCAGGTGGTCGGCACCATTGCCATGCCGCTACGCAACACCGTCGGCGTGCTCAGTGCACTGCCGCGTAATCTGGTCAACGCTCTTGATCAGATTCGCAAACAGAAGGAAGAAGCCGAAGCGGCGTAGCCCAGGCTTTTATGTATTTTTTGTGTTTAACAACAAGTATTATCGCCGACGCAGGTGCGCGGCGAATGAAAAAGGATAAACGAAAATGTCTGAAAAATTGGATGCCATTATCAGCAGTATAGCTGACCTGACCGTACTTGAACTCAGTGAACTGGTCAAAGCCCTCGAAGAAAAATTCGGCGTGACCGCCGCCGCCCCCATGATGATGGGCGCTATGCCTGCCGGCGCAGGCGCTGCCGCTGAAGCCGAAGAAGAACCCACCGAATTCGACGTCATTCTGAAGGACTTCGGTTCCCAGAAGATCGGCGTCATCAAGATCGTGAAAGACCAGACCGGACTTGGCCTGAAAGAAGCCAAAGACCTCGTAGACAAAGCCCCCTCCACCATCAAGGAAAAGATCAGCAAGGAAGATGCTGAAAAACTGAAAGCTGCCCTCGAAGAAGCTGGCGCAACAGTAGAAGTCAAAGGCGCCTAATCAGCCCTTCCCTGAATTTTATCGCCGCGCTCCCGTTGATTACGAGAGCGCGGCGTATTTTTTTTCCGACACACGATCCGTCTGATCTGCCCGATCATTTGGCGAACACATTATCAGTTGTGTATGATTCCCTGAAAGGAAATCATTTTTTGGAAAAGGTCTTGTGAAAACACCAGCGTTGTCCTATAAAATCGACATGGAACACCGCATTGCCTCGGTGGACCAATGTCGCGGGTTGTGCATCCTCCTGATGATCGGTGGCAATTTCGCGGGGAAGTTCGCCTTCATGCCGTGGATACTCACCCATCACCCGTACGGGTTCACCATTGCGGAAGTTTTCGGGCCAGTGTTTTTCCTCATGGTGGGATTCGGCTACCGCATGTCGTTCCTGCGACGCAAGGAACAGTATGGCCGGGATGCGGCGCAACG
>CAZBNU010000192.1:0-7929 GCA_964493075.1 uncultured Nitrospirales bacterium
ATGCTTCTATGGCCGCAGACAGGTTATCCACTTCGGCGCTATTTCTGGCACAGACAATGCCGATTTCAGAAATGGACTGTCGTACCGTATTTGCTTCCTGTTCCAAAACAGTCAGGCTATCAGCAATCTTCTGGGACTGTGATGTCAGCGTTTGCATCCTCGAAACAGCCTTGCTGATGTTGCGTTCATAATTGGAGACGCTCTTTTCCAGTTCCTCGATTTCACTGCTGCGTCCAAGCAGCCCGTGGCTTTCATGCTGTGTGCGTCCGCCTGTGACCGCTCCAGAGGGCGTTACCACCTCGCCGTCAAGGGTGACCAATCGGGGGAAACGCTTTTCTTCACGGGCGATACGGATCGCATCGTCTATAGTTTCCACGATGACGGTGTTGTACAACAGATACTGTACCGCGGGCATCAGGTAAGCCTCGCATTGCACATAATCAATCGCCTGGCCAATGACGCCTGCTTGCTTAGAAAGCGTATCGTTATCATCGTGACGTGCAGCGCGGATGGTGTCCAATGGAAGGAACGTAACACGCCCTGCACGATGTTCTTTGAGAAACGCAATGGCTACTTTAGCGGCGTCCGCCTGTTCCACAATAACATTATTGATATTGCCGCCCAAGGCCGCTTCCACGGCATACTCAAACTGTTTTTCCGTGGAAATAAGGTCGCCGACCGGGCCGATTACCCCGTCAAAACCAGGCAGTTCCTTTTGCTTTGCCATCATCACGGCCCGTACGCCCACAGCAAAACCCTCGTAACTGTCACGCAATTCCACCAACGATTTCAGACGTGCCTCGCTGCTGCTTTTTTGTTCACGCAAACGCTGCCAATCATTATTCAAGGACGCCTTTTCAGCGTTCAGTTTTCCCGATTCCTTTTTCGCGGTCTCCGTTTTGTCCGTAATGGTAGTAAGTTTCTTTTTACGTTTCTCTTCTTCGGTTTGTGCTTCTTGACAGCGACTATGGGCTTCTTTCAGACGTGCCTCCAGGGCAGAACGCTCCTCGTCAAGTGAGGTCAGCTGGCTTTGTATATTGGCAATGTTCACCGCCATCGTTTCCAGTTCGGTCTGGGCGCGATTTCGGGTGTTGACCGATTCCAGGGTCATGCTGCGTAACTGTTCCACCAACGCTTCTGCGTCTGCCAGACGCTGCAACGCCTGTTCATGTTCAACCTGCCGCTGTGCAAGAGCTGCGGTACACGCTTCCACTTCAGACGTCAATGCTGTGCTCTGCTCATCAGCCGCACCTGCTTCATCCTGCATGGTTGTAGCTTGCTGCAGAATTTCTTCCCGCGCTTCAAGCGCTTCAGTACGGCGTGTGCGCGCAAATTCGATTTCTTTGTTCAAAAGCGCAATTTTGCTTTCCAGACGCTCCATTTCTGTGGCGGTGGCGTGTTCTTTCTCGCGCCGTTCAGAAAGGGTTCTATCCATTTCAATACGCTTCAAATTGACTTTTTCGAGTTCTGCCTCATGACGCGAAGTTTTGGTGGTCAGTTCCTGAAACTGGTCTGTTGCACTTTTCAGGCGATCCTGCAAATCCGTCACATGGCCGCTGAGTTCGTTGAATTGCAGCCAGGCATTGCGGATTTCCAAAACACGCAGTTCAGCGGTATACTCTCGATGCCTGATGGCGGCATTCACCTGACGCTTCAGGGAACGCATCTGACGGTCCACTTCGGCAATAATGTCGTTCAGGCGCAGCATATTCTGATCGGCAGATTCGAGTTTACGCATCGCCACCCGTTTGCGGGTCTTATACTTGATGATGCCTGCGGCCTCTTCCAGCAGATACCGGCGGTCTTCGGGTTTGGTGCTCAGAATCAGGTCGATCTTGCCCTGCCCGATCAGCGAATAGGCGCTGGTGCCGATGCCAGTGTCCATGAAAAGTTCCTGCACATCGCGCAGACGACAGGCTGCCTTGTTCATCAGGTATTCGCTCTCACCGGAACGGTATACGCGACGTGTCACCTCCACCTCGCTGAAATCAACTGGCAACTGACCGTCCGCATTATCGAAGGTGAGGGACACCTCCGCCAGGCCCGTGGGCGCGCGCCCGCCGCTGCCATTAAAAATAACGTCCTGCATGTGGGTGCCGCGCAATGTTTTCGCGCTCTGCTCCCCCAACGCCCAGCGCAATGCGTCCAGGATATTGCTTTTACCGCATCCATTGGGGCCCACAATTGCCGTAATCCCAAGGTCAAACTTAACCTCTGTCGCGTCGGCGAAGGACTTGAATCCGTGCATGGTTATTTTCTTGAAATACATTGATGCCCTTTAACTGCTTAGTACAGGATCATGGTTCTACTATATGTACCCGCTTAATCGAAAGTGCGCGTCCTGTGGCAGAATCCACTTCTACAACAACTGCGCACAGTTGCGCTTTGCCTGCCGCCACTTCCCATTTCGCGGGCATGCCCGAAATTAATTTGTTAATCACAAGATTTCTTTCAACACCGAGGATGGAATTATAGGGGCCGCACATGCCCACGTCTGTAATAAACGCCGTGCCCCTGGGCAATATGCGCTCATCTGCTGTCGGCACGTGGGTATGGGTGCCCAGAACCGCAGTAACCCGTCCATCCAAATGCCATGCCATGGCGGCCTTTTCAGAGGTCGCCTCCGCATGCATGTCAACAATAATAATGCGTGTTTCTGCCGACAATGCTTTTAATTGCCGCGCAACCTGGACAAAGGGACAATCCACCGGATCCATATAAATGCGACCAAGCAGACTGATTACCGCCACCGCAGTACCGTTTTGCATCCTGTAGAGTGCCGTACCTTTCCCCGGACTGCCAGGGGCATAGTTCGCTGGACGCGCCACATCGGGCAGCGCATCAATCCCGGCCACCATTTCTTTTTTGCGCCAGGTATGATTGCCCATGGTAAACAGGTTGATGCCGTAACCGCGCAATTCTTCTATCAGCGCCGGCGTAGCGCCGGTGCCGCCTGCAATATTTTCCGCGTTTGCAATCACCACGTCAATAAAGTGTTCTTCGACAAAGGCCGGAAGAGACTGTTGCACCATGCGACGTCCCGGTTTTCCGACGATATCACCTAAAAAAGCGAACTTCATGTATGTCCTCCCAGAAGTCCCGTAATTGTACCGCAGTTGACCCCCCTGACGCCACAGAATACCCTATGATGCGGTTTGTTTTACGGTGGACCACGATTCGTGGTATGCTTGCATATAGAAACCCTATATCATGTATCGTATTGAGAGTGATGGTAATTTGTAAATTTCGTCTGTGAAGGAGGATTGATATTGATGGCAGTTGTAAAACAGACCCGGTCGAAAAAGGCGATTGTAGGTGTTGACATTGGCGGCACAAAAATGATGGCCGCCGTGTTCGACGCCAACTTCCAGAAGATCGGGATGTGCCGCAAGAAAAGCCGCAGCAAAAATGGCGGCGAAAGTGAAATGCGCGTCATCAAGGTAATTCGCGAGGCCATAGAAAATGCGGGGAACCCCTGCATTGCCGGGATTGGCGTTGGTTCACCTGGGCCACTGGATCCCGCCACAGGCGTCATCATAGACACGCCGAATCTTGGTTGGAAAAATTTCCCACTGGCCCATTTACTGCAGGAGACCTTCAAAGCGCCCGTAGTTGTGGATAATGATGTAAACGTGGGCACCTACGGAGAGTGGCGTTGTACCGTACTTCGTTCAAAGAAACATGTACTGGGCGTATTCCCCGGAACAGGCATCGGCGGCGGCATCATTATTGATGGTAAAATTCTGCATGGGTTTTCTGGCGCGGCAGGCGAAGTGGGGCACATTACCATCATGCCTGATGGGCCGTTCTGTGGCTGCGGGAAACGGGGGTGTCTGGAGGCGTTGGCTTCCCGGGTCGCCATCGCCAAAGAGGTCGCCGCTTTGGCTGCCCGCGAAGATGCCCCCTACATTCAGGAACATTGCGGCACAGACATCAATGCCATCCGCAGCGGCGTACTGGCGCGCGCCATAGAAGCGGGGGATACCATGGTGGAACAGGTGGTGCGAAAAGCCGCCTGGTACATCGGCATAGGCGTGGGCAACCTCATCAATGTATTAAGCCCTGAAGTGGTGGTGCTGGGCGGCGGACTCGTAGAAGCCCTGGAAACGCTCGTGCTGGAAGAAGTAAAAAATGCCGTGGAAGAACACGCCATGCCATTCCTGCGAAAGAATGTCACCATTAAGGCAGCAGAACTTGGTGATGACGCCGTGGTGATGGGTGCGGCGCAGTTGATACATGAACGAATAACTCCAGGAAAAGCACGAAAGTAATACCTTATAGGATCGAAACTGTGATCAAAAACAAAAACTTTCGTACCGTCATTGCGAGGCACGAAGCAATCACTATCCTGGGAACGCCGACGTCCTCGTCGGCACGCTTCCGGTTCCTTGCGCCATCGTCCTTAACCCAGCCGACGAGGACGTCGGCGCTCCCAGGACAGGCTGCAAATTGTTCTTTCAAGAAAAATCCCAAGTCGTGAAGTGACATGCTCGCGATGACGATACTAAACTGGATTGTGGGCAAAGCACGAAAATAGGAAACATACATGGAAACGGCCATATTAAGGCTACACTGCAAGGACGTGAAAGGCATTGTGTTCAATGTCAGTCGCTTTATCTATGAGCGCAATGGCAATATCATCAGTGCCGAGCAACATGCGGAAACCATCAACAATCGCTTTTTCATGCGTGTCTACTTCGATTGCAGCGCCCTGAACTGCACCCGCGAATCGTTTCAGCAGGGACTGCATGTGCTTGCCGAATCTTTTGAGATGGAAACGGAATTGACATTTTCAGACAGGCGCAAGCGCATGGCCATTCTGGTGTCCAAATACGACCACTGCCTGTATGATCTTTTGCTGCGCCACCGCTATGGCGAAATTGACGCCGACCTTGCCCTAATTGCCAGCAACCACCGCGATCTGGAGTCGGTGGCAACCGCCTTTCAAATCCCGTTTTTCTATGTCCCCGTTTCAAAAGATACCAAAGAAGAAGCGGAAGGGCACCTGCTGGACTTGTTTGACGCCCATCATGTGGATTTTGTTGTGCTGGCGCGGTACATGCAGATTCTCACCGAAGCCTTCACGCGACGCTATGAAAACCGCATTATCAATGTGCATCACGGTTTTCTGCCTGCGTTCAAAGGGGCAAAACCCTATCATCAGGCCTACGAACATGGTGTGAAGATGATTGGCGCCACAAGCCACTATGCCACCGCCGACCTCGATATGGGGCCGATTATTGAGCAGGAGACCATGCGTGTGGATCATACGCACAGTGTGGACGCGCTCATTGCAATGGGGCGCGACCTCGAGCGCAATGTCCTGGCGGCTGCCGTAAAGGCGCACGCTGCCGACCGTATCATGGTCTACGAACGACGCACGATTGTGTTCCGTTAGGCCTACAATTTAATCTGTTTGTTGGTGGTAGACAATTACTGCAATTTTTCATGGGCTTCACGCAGCAAGGATTCGGTGCGTTCCCAGCCCATACAGGGGTCGGTGATGCTGAGGCCATATTCCAGCGCGCTCATATCGGCGGACATGTTCTGCCGGCCCTCTTTCAGATTACTCTCCATCATGACACCGATGACGCCAGTGTCGCCGGACAGACGCTGTTGGATAATATCCCGCAGTACATGGGCCTGTAACGCCTCACGTTTGCCGCAGTTGGCATGGCTGCAATCCACCATTACCCGGGGCGACAACCCGGCAGACTTCAGCTGTTCTTCCGCCGCGAGGACGCTGACCGGGCCGTAATTCGGGCCGCTGCGTCCACCGCGCAGGATGATATGGCCGTAGCGATTCCCACGGGTACATACAACGCTGGAATGGCCTTCACTGTCAATGCCCAGGAAGTGGTGGGGGCGTCCTGAGGCAATCAGGGCGTCAATGGCGCTTTGCAGGTTGCCATCAGTATTGTTCTTGAATCCAACAGGCATGGACAATCCGCTTGCCATTTCACGGTGCGTCTGGGATTCCGCAGTACGCGCCCCGATGGACACCCAGGACAACAAGTCGGCAATATACTGGGGTATAATCGGATCAAGCACCTCGCTGGCTGCGGGCATCCCCATGTCGGCCAACTGCAACAAAAGACCACGCGCCTTGCGCAACCCCTTCTCAATATCATAACTGCCGTCCATGTCGGGGTCGTTGATCATGCCCTTCCATCCGGTAGTTGTGCGAGGCTTTTCAAAATAGACACGCATGATGATGCAAAGGCGATCAGCCAATTCGCGACGGAGCGCGATCAGGCGGTTTGCATAATCCAGCGCCGCTGTCTCATCATGGATGGAACACGGCCCCACAATAACCAACAGCCGCTTGTCCTTACCGTCCAACATATCAGCAATTTCAGTGCGGGCCGCGGCAACAGTTTCAGAAATGGCTTCAGTCAGGGGAAGGTCTTCTTTTAACACACGCGGCGGCAGCAACGGTCGCAGCGATTCAACATTTACATTATCTACGGTACGCATCATAAGGCAACGATTCCAATACAATCGGGGGGTTAAAGGGGGTCATTTGAAATAACATGCCCTATAATATATCAATTCCCCGGTCAATGCCAAAATTGCTTTTGTAGGCGTACCTTCCCAGGTGCGCGATCTTTCTAGAGTAAACGGCTATCACGCCCATTTTGGCGCACCTTGGAAGGTACGCCTACGAAAGCATGAATTATTTATCTGTCTTGCGGGCAGTGTCCGTGTTAGTTAGAGTATATTTCTCTGGCAGGGAATGATTTCTCTACGGGGGTTGTCTAGGACTACAATAGGGCATGGAGCAAAGTACAACAAAGAGGTTAACTTATGAAGATAGGCATTGTGTGTCAGGCTACTGCTGGCGGCAGCGGCATTCTCGCAACGGAACTGGGACTTGCCCTGGCGGAACGAGGCAATGAAGTCCATTTCATTTCCATGGAAGCGCCGTTTAGGTTACAGCACTTTTCCAAAAACGTATATTCCCATTACGTGGATGTTATCAATTACCCCCTGTTCAAGCTGCCACCTTATTCCCTTGCCCTCGCCAGCAAAATCAGCGAGATAGCCGAGGAGTATGACCTGGGGATTATTCACGCCCATTATGCCGTACCCAACGCGGTAGCAGCACTACTGGCGCGGGACATGCTCCCGGAGGAGAAGCGCTTCTGTCTCGTTACCACGCTTCATGGCACGGATATTACCCTCGTAGGCGGCCATCCTTCCTTCTATCGCACCACGCGCTACGCCATGGAAAACAGTTGCGCAGTCACCGCCGTGTCCAATTGGCTCAATGAAGAAACCATGCGCGAATTCAATTTGTCACGACCGGTGCGCACCATCTACAATTTTCTGGATGGAAAAAAGTTCGTCCCACGAACAGGAAATCGAGATGCCCTGGCATTGCCGCATGAAAAGATTATCATGCACATCTCAAACTTCCGGCCTGTGAAGCGGGTTACGGATGTAGTACGCGTGTTCAACAAAGTGCTTGAAGCGACTCCCACAAAACTGGTCATGATAGGTGACGGTCCCGAACGGCTCGCCGCAACGGGCGTAGCAAAACAGTTGGGCATTACAGACCGCATTCTCTACGTGGGCAACTACGAAAACATTGAGGAAATCCTACCCTGTGCCGATTTAGTGATACAGCCCAGCGAACACGAAAGTTTCGGACTGGTGCCCCTCGAAGCAATGGCCTGTGAAGTGCCCGTGATTGTCACTGCCAGCGGCGGTGTACAAGAAGTGGTGCAACAAGGAGAAACTGGCTACCTATGCGAAGTGGGGGATATTGAGACCATGGCAGGCCACGCCATCACGCTGCTTTCAAACCCCGACCAAGCCCGCGACATGGGACGCAAAGGACGCGCCCATGTGCTGCAGCACTTCCAGAAAAATACCATCGTAGATCAGTACGAGTCCCTCTACAAAGAAGTCCTGGAAATGCGCGCC
>CAZBNU010000193.1:0-7897 GCA_964493075.1 uncultured Nitrospirales bacterium
GTACGTTGTACGCGTACTATGGCAGTGCGCCGTGGAAATCCCTGATGTACTTGTGTTGCGACACGCGGCGTTGTGGTGTTGGGCAGGACGAATGTGATTCGCCCTTACGTCGGGTTTTTCTGGTTGCTGTTTATGGTATCATCTGTTCATTATTGGAAACTGAGAATACACATGGTTGCTGGAGATCAGAATACAAACGAAACAAGAGCGTGGCGTTCGTGTGTACGCTGGCGTCCGGGTATTGCTGCGGCATTATTTTTATTTGCCGTAGGTGCTTGCCTAGGCAGTTACAGTTATCGGCAGACTTTCGAGGCGCAGGGCAATCCAATGGGGGCACTGTTGCCGGAGTTCAGGCCCGCAGTTTTATTTGCGTCAGGACGGGGTATGATTATCCCGGAAGAGCTGGATGTGCCTGCGTTGGAGGCCTTTCTTTCGCTTGACACCGCCACATTTGACCCAGTTTCCCTGCCGCACGAAATTCCCGGTTCGCATTTGTTTTGCAGCGCCCAGAGCAGTTTTGCCCAAAGTCATTGGCTGCTGTTTTACAGCATGGGGTGGTGTTGGCGTATTTTCGGCATCAGCCATTCATCGTTACAGTACCTTTGTGCCCTGTTCTATGGTTTTGCTGCAGTGGCGTTGCATTTGGTTTTTCGTTTGGGCATGGGGCGTATGACTTCCATTGTGGGCGCACTGATGGTTTTGTTGCTGCCGCCGTTTTTAGGTGTTGCGCCCTTATTGCGTGATTTCAGTAAGGCTCCCTTTATCCTGTTGTTTATTGCCCTGGCAGGAAATGTATTGAAGCAGCGTGGAAGCGGTCGCACGTTATTGCAGTACAGCATGTTGCTTGGGGTAGTGGTGGGCATTGGTTACGGATTCCGTCAGGATATGTTAATTTGTGTCCCTGTTTTGCTGGCCACGTTGTTGTTTGCGCCGTTGCACGGGAATTGGCGGTTTCTTTATCGCGTCAGTGCTTTAGCGTTGGCCGTGGGTATTTTTGTTCTGACGGCGCTGCCCTCCCTGACGGGCGTACGTTCTGACTCAGGAAGTGTGTCCACCCACACCCTCTTTCAGGGGTTGAGCAGGCAAACAGAACAGGAAATGGGTTTTGGGGATGCCCCCTATGACCTGTTGCTGCATCCCTTTGATACCGAAGTGCATGCCGTGGTGAATGCGCATGCCCGTATGCGCGGCGTTACGGGGCCGATGGATTTTTACCTAAGTCCTCTGTACGGGAGTTCGGGACGGCAGTTATTTTTTGAATGGGCACGCGCCTTTCCGGCGGACCTGTTTGCACGCGGCCTTGCGTCCATAGAAACCACGGCGCGTTTGTCCAGCCTGGCCACTGAATACCATTCCTATGAACCCTTTGCGGGTTCTGCTTTGGGAAGAAAGCTGAAACCCTGGCATGACTGGTATCGCCGCTGGATTGATCGGTACGGTCTGCTTTTTATTTTAGCAGCCTTGTTTGTCGTCGCCATGAAAAGTATTTATCTGGCGCTGGGAATGCTGCTGATCATGGGATGGTTTATGGCGTATCCAAACCTCCTTTTTGAAGTGCGACACGCCTTTCATCTCTCTTTCGTAACGCTATGGGCCGTATTGTTTCTTGTTAGCAACGGTGTTCACAGGATATTTTGTTGTTCCGGCATCAGTACACTTAAAGAGAAGCGTTCGGAACTGAGCCGTGCAGCCAAAGTTGCGGGTGGTGTGTTTCTGGGCCTTGGAATCGGGGCATTTGCAGTGCTGCTGGTGTTGCGTGGTGTTCAGGGAAGTAACGTATCGCATCTTTCGGGGCGGTATCAGGACGCAATCCTTGATCCTGTGGATACGGTTGTGGAGAGCGCTGATTACCGTGCCCTCGTTAGACCAGCGCAGCAGTTGCCCGGACTGCGCGAATCCTGGAATCTGCGCCTGGGGGATGTGGCGGCAGAATACTTGGCACTGGAATTTGCATCTGTTTCCTATCCCATTCCCGTGACAATACGCTACCAGCCGGGACGTGGCCCTGACTTCACAAGGCAGGTTATTGTGCCTGCAAGTGGACACATGGATGCGCCCACCTACTATTATTTTCCCGTCTATGAAATGGCAAATTATATGCCTGTAGAATTTGCGCTCATCAAACATCGCTTTAGTAATACTCCTCTCGCCAACCTGCTTGTTCATCATTTAGGCACAAACAGGTTTGTGGGTATAGAACTTTACGCTGACGATGTGCCGCTGCTCAAAGGGATGTATCGGGTGATTGACAGAGAGAAGATTCCCTGGCTGCTTTATCTTCATACTCAGCCTGGAAATAGCATAGAACCCGGCCATAAGAAGATGCGCATGGAAAAAGAACTGAAGGCGGTTCCGGTGGAACTTCGATTGTGGATGACGGGCAATGTGGAAGCCGCAGCGTTGGCCTACCTTGATTTGCTGAACCGTTTCCCGGGCCAGGCGTCTTTTGCGCATCGGGCGACCGTATTGATTGCTGCTGTTGCCGATGTTGAAAAACGCAGTGATATGCTTTGCCGTCTTGCACGTTCCATTCCTGCGTGGGCAGGAGAAATTGCCAGGCAACTTGCTGCTATGGGCGATGACTACCGTCAGAAGAAGCATTTTGAACAGGCTGAGGCAAAGTACATGCAAGCGCTCATGCTATCACCGCAGGACAGAGGATACCAGGTGAAACTGGCGGATAGTCTGCTTGCCCGCGAAGAATTTGATCAGGCGCTGAATCACTACCGCGCTATTCTGATGGTTGCACCTGAATCGCCCTATTCGGCGGCGCAGTTTGACAATATCTGTGCGAAACTGGACAGGATGTCTGAGTTGACCCAATTCTGGGAGGCATTACACAAGAAATATCCAGAAGCCGCCGTTCCTGCTTTACGTCTGGCAAGGGACTTTGATCGCCATGGGCGTTTCGCGGAAGCATTGGAATTGTACACGCGTGTAGAGGCGCTACACCCTGATAATGGCGAGGCTATTTTGCGCCGTGGCATCGCCGTGGCGATTATGGAGGGGTATGCCAAGGGGCGCGTTATGATGGATAAAGCCCTTGAACTAGCCCCGGAGTTGCGTCCGGAGCTGGTGGCAGGATTAACGCGTATTGCAACCCACTACACGGAGACAGGGGCGCATTCCTTCGCTGAGGCGATTTATCGTGAAGTTATGGAACTTGCGCCGGATGATGGATGGCACAAGGTGCGTTATGGTGAAGCCTTGATGGCGCAGGAAAATTATGAAAAAGCTGGAGAGGTTTTCTTGGATATTCTTGATGGTGCGCCTGAATCCCCTTTTTCCGCGCATAAACTGGACGAGGTATTTACGAAAACAAATGCACAGGAACAGCGCTCTGATACCTGGAAATCCCTATGCAAACAATATCCGGATGCTTATGTTCCCGCCTTGCATTATGCGATAGCCTTGCAAGATAGGGGGGAATACGACAAGGCGTTGGGGCAGTTGCGTGCACTTCATGAAGCGCATCCTGAACAGCACGAGGCTGCATTGCGTCTTGGTACGTTAATCGCCAGAATGGAAGACTACGAAAAAGGGCACGCCATGATGGAAGGTGCTGTGAAAAATGACGCCAGTCTGGCTTCCTTGTACGCGGCCCTTTTGACGCAGCTGGCGGAGTACTTTCTTGAACATAAAGAGGCCGACCGGGCATCAACGCTTTTTACAGCATTGCTTGAAGAGAATGCCGCGAACGATTTTTTGAAAACCCGACTTGCCGAGTCCCTTATTTTACAGCAGCGATACGAAGATGCGCTGATACATTGTCGGGAATTAATGCTTAAGGCGCCGGAGAATTCCTATATTGCCGATTTGATTGACAGCATTTACGCAGAGGATACGCTTGGCTTCAAACGTGCCCTGACATGGCAGTCCATCTGTGAGGCGCTGCCTGAATCGGTATTGCCTTTCTTGCGTTATGGCGCCGCATTGGAAGTCCAAAAGGGAGGGTGGAAGGAAGCTCGGGAGGTTTATTTTCAGGCATTGGGACATGCGCCGGAAAATGCAACGCTCCAATTACGCTATGGCATCCTGACGGCTTTGCTTGAAGACTACGAGAAAGGGCGCGCTCTTATGGATGATGCCGTCCAGAAATCCACGGATTTGTCGCCGGAGATGGCTGCCGGATTGGTGCGTATCGCCGAAAAGGCGAGCGAGGAGAAGATGTATGAACAGGCAGAATCCTTGTATCGGGAGGCGATCACTTTTGCGCCTGAGGACTATGCGTATCATCTGCATCTGGCAAAATTTCTTTTGAAACAGGAACGTTGGGAAGATGCAAGAGACTTGTTTCTTATAATACTCAAAGCGAATCCCGAGTCGCCGCTCTCAGCGTGTCTCCTCGATAGTACCTACGAGAAGGGCGGAAATAACAAAAAACGTTTGGAGGCTTGGCAAGAAATCGTGGAAGCCAATCCTGAGGCACAAGTCCCGCAATATCATTTGGGATTGGCCTATGAGGCGTGTGAGATGCGACCGGAAGCGCTTGATACGTATGAGAAAATATTAGACATTAACCCAGAACATACAACGGCAAAGCAAGCAATAAATAGATTAAAGGAAAAGACGTAGTGAATGATAGTTGTAGAAAGTAACATTGTGTCTTCAAGACATAATAATCTGTAGTAAATGATTTAGAAAAAGGCATGTGATAAATCGGACCAAAAGAATGAGAAGAAAATATACGGAGTCGTCAAAACATATTTTTCGCACTGTGCAATCTTATATTAAAGACACCTTTGAAGCTCCTTCCATACTTTGCGTTTTCATATTTATGTTTCCTTTTATACTGGGGCTAATGTCCAGGAATGAGGGAAGGGCGATAAAGTATCTTGCCGGTGATGTTTATTACTACCTTGTGGTAGCGCGACAATTTCTGGAAACCGGAATGATATCTTATGATGGTGAATACCCTACAAATGGTTTTCACCCTTTGTGGCAGATGTGCATTATCATGCTTACAGCATTTTCAGATTTTGTCGGAATGTCCAAGTATGGTTTGTGTACACTGGTTCTTATTACTTCGATTGTGATTATACTTTGCGCCTTGCTACTTCTTTCAGTATCTATACGTAAGGCCATCGGGTTTGTGCCATGGACATTCTGCCTGCTTCCCCTTGGTGTTTGTGGACTTTTGAGTTTTCTGGGAAAACCCTGGGTTTATCTTTCACTTTGGAGTTATGCTGATGGTATGGAGACCAGTCTGGTTCTTTTCGCTTACTGCTGTTTTTTGTATTTTGGAAATTCGGATGATTTTCTGGAGTCCGGTAGAAACGCGGTTGGCGTTGGATGTTCCATTACTTTTCTTTCCCTTGCGCGACTCGATCATGCACTTATCATTCTTCCTCTCGCTGCGATAGTGGTCGGACGATTTGTTTTTAACCCTTCAAAGTCTACATTCATTTATCTCGTTGCGCTTGTTATACCTGCCATTTCATTGATAACTTATATGGGCATTAACCTGCTATATGCAGGTACACCGATTCCACTAAGCGGGGCCTACAAAAGTTCGTTTCCGCATGTTTTTACAAATAATTTTTATGATATACATAGTATGCTTGTCAATCCATTTTCACATGATTATAATTATCTTACCTTCAGGTTTATACAGCTCTTTGTGCCGGCAGTGACAGCGATTGTTGCACTGATCATATTGCTTGCCTCAAAAACGTATAGAAGGAAAAGGTATACCAAAGTGCTGGTGATAACGGCAGCGGGTGTTTTGATGTTGTTTATTTATAATATACTTTATGTTGGATTAAGCGATCATGGGCATTGGTATTTTCCTGTTTCTGTGTTATTTGTATCCCTGTTTCCACTTCTTACATGTAGTACCCACCGCAAAAACGAAGAAAATCCGTTCAATTGTCGCACAAAAATAAAAGTTTTATGTTTGCTTGCTGTTATTTCCGCAGGAATATATCATGCTGGCGTCGGCAATATGACGGAATACTTTGTTCAGGCACTTGCCGCCGGTGAATCCGTAAAAGAGCATTACGCTGGTCAAAACGTAAAATTCATAGCTTATGATGATGGCATGTTCGCATTTGCATCCGAAAGAAATGTATTATGCGGAAGCCGTTTGGTGTTGGATAAGGAAGCCTATGATCTTATTGTCCATAAAAAAAAGCCGTTTCTGTCTGTTGCCTTGGAGCGTGGATACAACCGGGTTGTACTTAAAGATGGTTGCATCGGGCGCAATCTTGAAACAGAGTTTGGAGATAAGGCTGTAGGTGATATGTTTGATGAAAAAACACTTTCCAGTTTTGGTGTATTCGGTAATGATTATGGGTTCTACGTTCTAGAGTCACCCCTTTCTGGGTTCATTGAAATTCTGGATCCTGATAACAAAGTAATTGTTTTGCGCTTAGAGCCGCTACAGGATGGTGTTATTAAGTAAATGAAGATGATTCCATTGAGGAGTTCCCATACCTTAGTACTTCATTTCCGATCTAGCACTATTAAAGAAAAGGCAAAACTTATAGTTGAACTGGGTTGCGGGCAACGCCCGCGTTGGCTACTTCAAAAGGATAAAAGTTATGAGAACAATAGTTGTTTGTGTTTGTGTGGCGCTTGCTCTGCCTACTATTTCTGTGGAGGGATCAGGAATGCAGGTAGAACAAAAAACCTTCTCCGCGCAAAATCATGAACTGGACAATAACGACAACTTCTCCCCTGACGGAAAATACCTTTGTTATGACACCCGGGAAACAATTGGTGTGGGTATTGATCACGGCACGACCATTGAGTTGCTGGAACTGGCAACAGGCCATGAAATAATTATATATAAGCCCGACGAAATTGTGACGGGCGATGCCCCGGCGCCTGGAGTTGGCGCGGTGTCATTTAATCTTGCTGTTCCTGAAGTAGCCTTCATTCACGGGCCGCCTGTGCCGGAGGTAGCGGAGCGCGGTCCCTATGGCAAGCCCAATCGGAACGGCGCGCGTGTGACCCTTGATGGGGATATTGTTGAAAAAGCCGGGCGCTGGTACATGCTGACTGACGGGAAGTATAACTTTTCGTGGATTGACAAGCGGGATATTGTCACTGACCGGGATACCCTGCCAGGTGCGCATCGCGGCGGCACGCATCGCCATGAGTACAGCGGGGACGGACGCCGCATCGGTTTTACCTACGATGATTTCCTGTTGCCGGAGTATGACCGGACGGTGGGTTACATGGAGGCCAATGCAGCGGCGCCTGATCCGGCAAGCCACTACTTTGCGGTGATTGTGCCTGTAGTGCCCAAGGGCACTTCCAAGCCCGGGGAAATCGAGAAGGCATATGGGGATTCCTGGGTGGACGCCAAAGGAACCATGCGGGCATTTATCGGAGTAGTGCGCAATGATGACGGAGAGACCTACGAGGAATCTCTGTTCGTGGCAGATATTCCTGCGGCGGTAGACATTACCACGGCAGATTCGGGTAATGCCGAGCGGTATCCAACGCCGCCAGAGGGGATAACCATTCGGCGTCTGACACACGAGTGGGCAGGTGGGATTGTGCGCGGCGCTCCAGACGGCAAACGGATCGCTTACTATGGCAAAGATGAGAACGGACTAGGCCAGATATTTACTATCGAGGCAGACGGCTCAGACCGGCATGAAAATCCGGCGAAGCGTCCGGCGCAGGTCACCTTTCTGCCCGAAGGCACCGAAGCGGGACTGCGCTGGCATCCCGATGGTAACCATATTTTATGCCTCAGTGATGGCGGCCTTGTGATGACCGACATAGCCCCCGGCGACAATTTTGGCAAGTATCGTTTTATTACCCCCCATGGCGACGGCAACGAACGCTATGCGCCTGTGATATCCGTTGACGGAAAACAGGCAGCATATAATTGTCTGACCCCGACCTTTGACGAAAATGGTACACGTGTCTTTAATTATGCAGG